>NZ_JAKOEM010000010.1:0-128112 GCF_022321465.1 Ruegeria alba
CTCGCTCGCAGCATCATGCTGCTGTTGCGCGGAAAATCCACTTATCCCGGCTGTTCAGTTTTCCGGAACCGTCTCTCGCGGGGCTTTCCGCATGCTTCTGCACAACGTTTTGTAAATATGCCATATTTTTCAGGTAGTTTTGGTGACCCCGGCAGGATTCGAACCTGCAACCTGCCCCTTAGGAGGGGGCTGCTCTATCCAATTGAGCCACGGGGCCGCCGCCCCCCTCTCTACCGAGGTTTGACAGGCTTGTCATCGGTCTATCGGTAGCAGTTGAACCTTGCCTGCCGTTCGCGCTAGCATCATCGCAAAACCCATTGAAGCAGGTGCCCCCTTGACAGCAGATACCAAACGCCCGCTCACCCTTCGCGATGTCTCCGAGGCGTCGGGGGTATCGGAGATGACCGTCAGCCGGGTGTTGCGCAACCGGGGCGACGTGTCAGATGCCACCCGCGCACGCGTCCTCGCCGCGGCCAAGGAGCTGGGATACGTCCCCAACAAGATCGCTGGTGCTTTGGCTTCGAACCGCGTCAACCTGGTGGCGGTGATCATCCCGTCCTTGTCGAACATGGTATTCCCAGAGGTTCTGACCGGCATCAACCAGGTGCTCGAGGATACCGAATTGCAGCCGGTGGTCGGCGTCACCGATTACCTGCCCGAAAAAGAGGAAAAGGTGCTGTACGAGATGCTCTCGTGGCGCCCCTCGGGCGTGATCATCGCGGGGCTGGAGCATTCCGAGGCGGCGCGTGCCATGCTGGATGCCGCCGGGATCCCGGTGGTCGAGATTATGGACAGCGATGGCAAGCCGGTCGATGCGATGGTGGGCATTTCGCACCGCCGCGCAGGACGCGAGATGGCGCAGGCAATCCTGAAGGCGGGCTATCGCCGGATCGGCTTCATGGGCACCAAGATGCCGCTCGACTATCGCGCCCGCAAGCGGTTTGAAGGGTTTACCGAGGTGCTGGGCAAGAACGGGGTCGAGATCGAGGATCGTGAGTTCTACTCCGGCGGCTCGGCTCTGGCCAAGGGGCGCGAGATGACCCAGGCCATGCTGGAACGCTCGCCGGACCTCGATTTCCTCTATTACTCCAATGACATGATCGCGGCGGGCGGTTTGCTCTACCTGCTCGAACAGGGGATCGACATTCCCGGTCAGATCGGGCTGGCGGGGTTCAACAATGTGGAACTGCTTCAGGGCCTGCCGCGCAAACTGGCCACGATGGATGCCTGTCGGCTGGAGATCGGGCGCAAGGCGGCCGAGATCATTGCCAAGCGGCTGGAGGATCCTGAGGCCGAGATCGAAACCCGGATCACGCTGGAGCCAAAGATCAGCTATGGCGACACTCTGAAACGGCGCTGAGGCGTGGCGCTGCAACGGCTCGACAACCGCGCGGCGCGGGCGCTGTTCCTGGATCGGCACGGGTTGGCGGGGCAGCCCAGCGGCCCCGCGCGCGGGGCCGATCTGCTGGACCTGATCACCCGGCTCGGCTTTGTGCAACTCGACAGTATCAACACCGTGGCGCGGGCGCATGACCTGATCCTGTTCTCGCGCCGCCCCGCCTATCGCCCGCCCGATCTGAAAAGGCTTTACGAACGGGACCGGGCGCTGTTCGAACATTGGACCCATGATGCCGCTGTCATCCCAATGGCCTTCTACCCGCATTGGCATATGCGGTTTGAGCGCGATGCAGAGATGCTGCGCGCGAGGTGGAAGAACTGGCGCCGCGACGGGTTCGAGGGCAAATTCGCCGCCGTGCTTGATCATATCCGCGATCATGGGCCGGTCAGTTCGTCAGATGTCGGCAAGGACGAAGAAAAGAAATCGGGCGGCTGGTGGGACTGGCACCCATCCAAGACCGCGCTGGAATATCTGTGGCGCTCGGGCGCGCTGACGGTGATCGGGCGCGAGGGGTTTCAGAAACGCTATGACCTGACCGAGCGGGTGATCGAAGACCATTTGCGCCCCGGTGCGCTGGATCATGATCCCAAGACAACGGTGGATTGGCTGTGCAACGCCGCCCTTGATCGGCTGGGCTTTGCCACCACCGGCGAACTGGCGGCCTTCTGGGACAGCGCCAGCCCGGCCGAAGCCCGCGACTGGGCGGCAGGGGCCGAGGCGCGGGGCGAGGTCGAAGCCCTCGAGATCACCTGTGCCGATGGCAGCCTGCGCAAGGTGCTCGCCCGGCCCGATGCGTTGGGCCAGGCCTCCGCCGTGCCACCTGCGCCGGGCCGCATCCGGGTGCTCAGCCCGTTCGACCCGGCATTGCGCGACCGCAAACGTGCCGAGCGGCTCTTTGGCTTTCATTACCGGATCGAGGTCTTTGTACCCGAACCCAAACGGGTCTATGGATACTACGTCTTTCCCCTGCTCGAAGGCGATCGGCTGATCGGGCGGATCGACATGAAGGCGCATCGCGAGTGTGGCGAGCTTCGGGTGCGCGCGCTCTGGCCCGAACGCGGGCTGCGCTGGTCGCCCGCCCGCACCCGGCGGCTGGAGGCCGAACTGGATCGTGTCCGTCGCCTGGCCGGGGTAGATCAGGTCATCTTTGCCAAGGACTGGCTGCGTGATCCTCTCTGATCAATGCATCGCCGCTGCTTCTTTCTGGTCCGAAATACTCCCGCCGGAGGCATCCGGCAGGTCGGTACGCGCAAACGTCAGAGGAGAACTCAGGCGGATTTCCAGCGCGCCGACAGCGCCCGTGCTGTCTGTGTCAGCAGCATGACATCCAGACCCACTGCCAGGAACTGGGCGCCCATCTCCAGATAGGCCTGGGTCGCCTCCTCATTGGTGCCCAGGATCCCCGGCGCCTTGCCTGCGGCGCGGATGCGGGTCATCGCATCGGCGATAACAGCACGCACCTCGGGGGCGGCGCTGTTGCCTTGGAACCCCATGTCGGTGCTCAGATCGGCGGGGCCGATGAACACGCCATCCACGCCCTCGACCGTCAGGATATCGTCCAGCGCCGCCATGCCGGCGCGGTTCTCGACCTGTACCAGCAGGCAGATCTCCTGATCGGCGGTCTGGATGTACTCGCTGACGCCTCCGAACCGGGTGGCCCGGGCGGCGGTAGCACCCACACCGCGCACACCGGTCGGCGGATAGCGGCAGGCACGCACCAGCTGGCGGGCCTGATCGGCGCTTTCCACGATCGGAACCAGCACTGTCTGGGCGCCCGCATCCAGCACCTGCTTGATGATCCAGTCCTCGCCCACCGGCACCCGTACCACCGGATGCGAAGGGCTGGCCGCCAAAGCGGTCAGCTGATCCCGGATCGAGCGGATGTCGTTGGGCGCATGCTCACCATCCACCACCAGCCAGTCAAACCCGCATGTCCCCATGATTTCGGCCACGCTGGGTTCGGCAAAGCTCATCCAGCAACCGATCTGGCGCTTGCCCTCGGCAAGGGCCTGTTTGAACGGGTTCTTTGGCGCGGGCATGGCGGGTCTCCTATGGTCGGGTTTTCGGTGGAGAGCCTGCGTCAGCGCGCAGGCCCTGTCCAGCGTTCATGGCAGCGCGCGGGCGATTTCGGTGATGACGTCAAAGGCCATCATCACATCGGCCTCGGTGGTTTCGAACTGGCCGGCCTGAAACCGGATCACCAGCGCGCCATCGACCCGGGTCTGGGTCAGATAGATGCGCCCGTCATCGTTGATCGCGTTGACCAGCCGCTGGTTCAATTCGTCCGGATCGACCCCTTCGCGCAGATAGCGAAAGGTCCAGAGCGACCACATCGGCGGCGTCACGATCTCGAAATCCGGCTCGGCGGCAAGCCGGTTATGCAATGCGCCCGACCAGGCGATATGGTTGCGCAACCTCTGGCGCAGCCCTTCCATCCCATAGCTGCGCATCAGGAACCAGAGTTTCAGCGCCCGGAACCGGCGGCCCAGGGGCACCGACCATTCCGAATAGTTGATGATCCCATCGCGCCCGTGGGTCTTGAGATACTCGGGCTGGATCGCCAGCGTGCGCACCAGATCGTCGGGGTTCTTCAGGAAATGCGCCGAACAATCAAACTGAACACCCAGCCATTTATGCGGGTTGAACACGATACTGTCCGCGCGCGCGATGCCGGGCCAGTAGTGGCGGAACTCGGGGCAGATCATCGCCGACCCAGCCCAGGCCGCGTCCACATGGTTATAGAGACCGTATCTCTCGGCCACATCCAGACAGCGATCCACCGGATCGGTGGCGCCGGTGCCGGTGCCGCCCACGCACAGGATCAGTCCAGCGGGGTGCAGCCCCGCCGCCAAGTCGGCCTCGATAGCGGCCTCGAGCGCGTCGGGGTCCATGCCGCGCCAGTCGCCCTTGATCGGTACCCGCACAAGATTGTCCTGTCCGATCCCGGCTACCCAGATGGCGCGGTCGACCGAGGTGTGAACCTCGGACGAACAATAGACCCGCAGCGGTTTCTGGCCGAACAGGCCCTGGTGGTTCCCCTGCCAGTCCAGCGCCTTTTCCCTGAGCGTCAGCACCGCCGCCAGCGTCGCCGACGAGGCGCTGTCCTGGATCACCCCGGCAAAGCCCTCGGGCAGACCCAGCGCCTGGCGCAGCCAGTCCATCATCCGCGTTTCCATCTCGGTCGCGGCGGGCGAGGTCTGCCACAACATGCATTGCGGCGCGATGGCCGAGGCCAGGAATTCGGCCAGCACCGAGGGCGCCGAGGCGTTCGAGTTGAAATAGGCGAAAAAGCGCGGATGCTGCCAATGGGTGATCCCGGGCATCACGATATCCTCGAAATCGCGAAAGATATCCTCCATCGCTTCGGGCGTCTCGGGTGGTGTGGCGGGCAGGGCGCTCAGCACCGCGCCCGGTTCGGTCCGGGCGCGCACGGGGCGGTCGCCCACGGTCAGGTGATAATCCTGCGTCCAGTCGGCAACCCGGCGGCCCCAATCGGCGAATTCTTCCCATTTCATCTGTCGTATCCTCGTCTGCCGTCAGGGGGCGATGATCGGTTGCGCCTTGAGGGCGCTCGGTACTGGCTCGGCGCCTTCGAAGGTCGAGCCTTCCTCGAACCAGCTTTTCGGGGCGGGTGCCCCCCACAGCGTTTGGCGCTGCGGGTCGGTCAGCGACCAGCGGATCGGTTCCAGATCCGGATCGACGGTCTGATAGTCCGAGCAATAGATCTCGATACGGTGCCCGTCGGGGTCGCGGACATACAGAAAGAAGGCGTTCGAGATCCCGTGCCGCCCCGGCCCGCGCTCGATATTGGCGACATATCCGGTGGTGCTCATCAGATCGAGCAGATCGATGATGTTGAGAGGGGTCGGCACCCAGAAGGCGGTGTGATGCAGGCGGGGACCCAGTCCGTTGGTAAAGGCCACGTCATGCACGCCGCCCTTGCGGTGCATCCACGCGGCCCAGAGGCGCCCGCTTTCGTCATCTTCTGTGTACTCGGTGACGCGAAACCCCATCTCGCCATAAAAGGCGACGCTGGCATCCACATCGGCCGAGAACATGTTGAAATGGTCGATCCTGAGCGGCTTCACCCCGTTATAGAGCCGGTAGTTCTGATGGATCGGCGGCAGCCGGTCCATCCGCACATAGAATTCCAGCGGAATACCCCAGGGGTCGCGGGTGCGCAAAGTGCGGCCCATATGGGGCCGCTCGACCCAGGCGGTGGGCAAAGATTTTTCGGCGAAAAATCTTTCGGCCCGCTCCAGATCGGGTTCGTCATAAAGCTTGAAGCCCAGCACGCCTACATCTGCCGCATCGGCCTGAACCAGAACGATGCAGTGATGCCCGCGTTCTTCCATCGCGCGCAGATAGAGCCGCCCTTCTTCCTCATGGGTGATTTGAAGTCCCAGCATGTCCACGTAAAAGGCCCGGCTAGCCGCCAGGTCCCTGACCCGGTACTCCACATGGCTGAGCCGCACAATGTTGAAGGGCGGGTAGAGATTGGGCGCGGGGACGGGCATCTGGTTCTCCTGACTGTCGAGCGAGGCCGGTTTCTCAATTTATTATTAACATGTGAAATTAATTCGAATTTGTCAAACCCGAACGCCAAAACAGGATGCGGACATTCCGCCGTTGCGGGAAGGAGCGATTTCAGCGAAATTGCCCTATGAGTTCAGATTTGCCCAACACGTCCAGATCCTTGCCCATCGCCCTGCTGCGCGCGCGTGAACGGGTTATGCGCCCTGTGCGGGCTATTCTGATGGACGTAGGCATCACCGAACAGCAATGGAGGGTTCTACGCGTTCTCGAAGAAGAGGGTCCGCAAGACCCGACCAGAATCGCCGACGGTGCCTGCCTGCTATTGCCCAGCCTGACCCGGATTTTGCAAAAGCTGGAAGAGAAGCAACTGATCTCGCGGCAACCCGATCCGGATGACGGGCGAAAGCAGATCGTCAGCATCACCGCAAACGGCACCCGGATCATTCGCGATAACTTGGGCGCCAGCCAGGCTGTGTTCGAGGGTATTCAGGCGAAGATGGGAGCGGAGCGTTACGAGTTGTTGCTCGACCTGTTGAATGAACTCTATCGCGATACGTCGAACTGATTTCAAGGTCGCATTGGAGAGCTTGGTATCTTGTCAAAGGGACCCTGCCGGAGAGGAGGGGGTTCTCTCCGGCAGGGTGGCCAGGCTAGGTGTAGCTGCGCCGCCTGACCCTTCCAGCAGCATGAGACGTGATTGGTTACCGTCCACAGTGCTGGTCAGCGGAACACGTGCGAGTTGGTAGGGGCAACTCATTGCTAAACTGTGCGGAACATGGGGGTTCAGTCCGACAGCAACGCATTCCGAAGACTTGAAGACTCTCGTTAAATTTATCTTCTTCCCCAGAAGGTCCCGATATTGTTGATAGCGCAACCTGAATTGTAGTGTCTTGAGCGTCAATCGCAAGGATTGCGCGAAATTATGCCGATGCAATCCTCAGTTGCGGGCGATATGCCGCGCATCCGAGCTTGACGGTCTCGGTCGATGTCAGAGTTGCCAGAACAGATGCAGTGCCTAAGATGGCCCCGAGCGAGAAAGGGGATGCTCATGGGCGAACAGCTGGGAACGCTGTCGGAATTGCCACAGGACTATCGCGATCAAATGACCGCTGCTGGTGTTGCGCCGCTTTGGCCGATGATGCGAAATGTGCTGCCGCATGACGCACCGCGGCCTGTGACGCGGGCTGGGCACTGGTCCTTCGCCGCATTGCGCCCGCTCCTGCTGCGTGCAGGCGAACTGACGCCTGTGGAAAAGGCGGAACGCCGGGTGCTGGTTCTGTCCGATCCGGGGCGCGGCACGGGGGCGATGCAGGCGACCGCGACGATCTACCTGGGTCTGCAGCTTCTGCTACCCGGAGAGTTGGCGCCCGCGCATCGCCACACCCCGTCTGCCGTGCGGATCATGGTCGAAGGGCGGGGCGGCTATACGGTGGTTGATGGTGAGCGCCTGCCGATGGAGCCGGGCGATCTGGTGCTGACACCGGGCGGGGAATGGCACGACCACGGCCATGACGGGGACGAGCCGGTGATCTGGCTCGACGCGCTCGATTTGCCGCTGTTTGTGCAGCTTGAAGGGTCTTATGCGATCGAAGGTGAGTTGCAGGCGCAGCGCAACCGCCCCGATGCCAGCCAGGTCGAATACAGCGCTGCCGGGCTGGCGCCATCCCGGCGACCTGGACGCGGCACTCGGCGCTACCCGATGATGCGCTATCCCTGGGCCGCGACCGAGGCGGCGCTGCGCCAGATGGCGGCCTTTGGCGAGGGGATTGCCGAGCTGGACTATATCAACCCCGAAACGGGCGAGGATGTGCTGCCCGCGCTTGGCTTCACCGCGATGATGCTGACAGCTGGGCAGGTCGAAGCGCCGCCGCTGCGCTCTTGCTCTTCGGCCTTTCATGTGATCGCTGGTTCCGGGCGCAGCGAGATTGACGGGCAAGTCATCGAATGGGGTCCAAAGGACACCTTCACCGCCCCGGTCTTTGCCCGCATTCGGCATGAGGCAGAGAGCGAGGCATTTCTGGTCCGCATCCACGACCGGCCGCTGCAAGAGAAACTTGGTTACTACGAGGAACGCGCCAGATGAGCGACAGCCTGTTCACCCTTACCCCGATCCCCGGCATTCCGGTCCGTGGCGAAAGCGGCACATATCCGATCGGGCGCATTTTCTGCGTTGGCCGCAACTATGCCGCCCATGCCGCCGAGATGGGCAACGAGGTGGACCGCGAGGCGCCGTTCTATTTCACCAAATCGCCGGCCAATGCGATCCTGACCGGGGCCACCGTTCCCTATCCGCCGGGCACAGAGAATTTTCATTACGAGATGGAACTGGCCTTTGCCATCGGCAAGCCGGTGTTCCGCGCCAGCCGGGCCGAGGCCTGGGACGCGGTCTATGCCTATGGTTGCGCGCTCGACATGACCCGGCGCGACCAGCAGATTCGCGAGCGGGACAAGAAACGCCCCTGGGACCTGGGCAAGGATGTCGAGAACGCGGCGGTCATTGCGCCCCTGACCCGGGTGGCCGACTGGTCGCCGCAGGACAACACGCGCATTCATCTTGAGGTGAATGGTGTGATCAAACAGGATGCCACCCTGTCCGAGTTGATCTGGAAGATCGACGAGATCGTCAGTCATCTGTCGGGCTTTTACCATCTGCGTCCCGGCGACCTTGTGATGACGGGCACACCTGCCGGGGTCGGCCCGGTCGTCGCCGGGGATGTGATCACCGGCGGTATCGACGGGCTGGACCCCATCGCGCTGACGCTTGGACCGGCGGAATAACCCATGACTGCCGAGACCATTCCAACCAATGGCTTGGGCAGCGGCGGGCTGGCGACGGAACCTGGCCTATCTTCGACGGAGCCGGCTGAAGCACTTCGGTCTGTTAGCGACGATGATTGCCATCACCCGATTGGCGCCAATGCCGAGCTGCGCAATAGAATGATGAGCGCCATGGCGGCGGAAGAGTGCTACGATTCGATGAATTAGTGTTACGGCGGTTCCGGTCTGGCCGGTACCATACGAGGGGAGATGTAAGCAATATATTGCAAACATATCTGATTTGCGCATTATATTGCTTAGAGAGGGTCAAAGGGAGGATATCATGACCTATCGCAGAAAGATTCTGGGCCTGATTGGCGGCGCTGCAGTTGCGGCACTGGCCACCGGGTTCAGCGCCGGCACAGCACTGGCGCAAGAGGTTACGCTGAAACTGCACCAGTTCCTGCCGGCGCAGGCCAATGTGCCGAAACTGGTCCTGGACGTCTGGGCCGACGGCGTTGAAAAGGACTCGGGCGGCCGTATCAAGGTCGAGCGCTATCCCTCGATGCAGCTGGGCGGCAAGCCGCCGGAACTGATGGATCAGGCGATCGACGGCGTTGCCGATGTGGTCTGGACCGTGGTCGGCTATACGCCGGGCCGCTTCCCCTCGACCGAGGTGTTCGAACTGCCCTTCATGATGACCAACGCGCGTGCGGTCAGCCATGCGTATTGGGAAATGTTCGAAAAGCACATGAAGGACGACGAGTTCAAGGACGTGCATATCCTGGGCACCTGGGTGCACGGGCCGGGCATGATCCATACCGCCGATCCGGTGGAAACCCCGGCCGATTTGCAAGGGATGAAAATCCGCGGCGGCTCGCGCTCGGTCAACTCGCTGCTGACCAAGTTGGGGGCCACCCCGGTCGGCATGCCGGTGCCCGCGGTGCCCGAGGGGCTGAGCAAGGGTGTGATCGACGGTACCACCATCCCGTGGGAGGTGACGACGGCCCTCAAGGTGCCGGAACTGGTCGAGAACCATACCGAGTTCGAGGGCCGCGCGCTGTACACGCTGACCTTCGTGCTGGCGATGAACAAGGCCAAGTATGAGAGCCTGCCCGACGATCTGAAGGCGGCGGTCGATAAGAATTCGGGCCTCGAATTCTCGGTCTTTGCCGGTGGGACACAGGCCGATTCCGATGGTCCGGCGCGTCAGGTGGCCGAGGATCTGGGCAACAACATCATCACCATCGATGCCGCAGGGGTCGAGGAATGGCGTGCCCTGGCCCAGCCCATTTATGACGAATGGCTGGCTGACATGGAATCCAAGGGCAAGGACGGTAAGGCGCTTCTCGAAGAGGCGCAGATGCTGATCGAGAAGTATACGCCGCAATATTCCAACTGATCCGGCAACTGCCAGCGGATACGGCGCGCTCTGCGCCGTATCCGCCACGCGGCCTGAAACCGACCGAGGACCGATGCGTAAACTGATGACGGGGTTGGCCAGAACGTTGGCCATCATCGGCGGGATCGTTCTGAGCCTTCTGATCCTGCTGACCTGCGCCTCAATCCTGGGCCGTTTGCTGAACGGCTTCTTCCACGGTGACTTCATGCAATCTGTTGCCCCCGGTCTGGCCGATTGGGCCATTGGAATAGGCATCGGCCCGGTGAACGGCGATTTCGAACTGGTCGAGGCGGGAGTGGCCTTTGCCATCTTCTGCTTTCTGCCGCTCTGCCAGATCACTGCCGGGCATGCGTCGGTCGATATTCTGGCCAACTCGTTCAGCCGCCGGGTGAACCGCATCCTGCGGATGCTGACCGAATTGACCTTTGCCGCTGTCCTCGTCCTGATCGCGTGGAAACTGTTCGACGGCATGATGAGCAAACGCGCCTATGCCGAGACCACCTTTCTGCTGCAATTTCCCATCTGGTGGGCCTATGCGCTCAGCTTTGTCGCGGCCTTCGCGGCGGCGCTGGTGGGAATCTATATGGGCGCGGTGCGCACCTATGAATGCTTTACCGGCCGTATCCTGGTCTGGGACGGGGTGGAGGCGACACAGTGAGCGCGCTTGAAATCGGTATTGCCTCGTTTCCTGCCCTGATGGTGCTGATCTTTCTCAGGGTGCCCATCGGTCTGGCCATGTTCCTGGTCGGCCTTTTGGGGCTGGTGCTGGTCACCGACGGCACCCAGGTCGCCTTTGCCCGGCTCAAGAACGAAACCTATACGACCTTTTCCAGCTATTCGCTGACCATCGTGCCAATGTTCCTGCTGATGGGGCATTTCGCGACGCTGGGCGGCATGTCGACCGCATTGTTCAAGGCTGCCGAGGGTTGGCTGGGCCATCGCAAGGGTGGTATCGCCATGGCCTCGATCGGGGCCTGCGCCGGTTTTGGTGCCATCTGCGGCTCGTCTCTGGCGACGGCGGCAACCATGGGCCGCGTCGCCCTGCCGGAGCTGCGCCAATACGGCTATGCGGGCGGGTTTTCCACCGCGACGCTGGCGGCGGGCGGTACGCTGGGTATCCTGATCCCGCCCTCGGTGGTGCTGGTGATCTATGCAATCCTGACCGAACAGAATATCGCCAAGCTGTTCCTGGCCGCCTTCATCCCCGGCATCATGGCGGCGCTGGGCTATGTCATCGCCATTTCGGTCTATGTGCGGCTTTACCCCGACAGCGCCGGTACGCGCCCGCCGGTCCCCTATGCCGAACGGTTCGCTGCCCTGTTGCAGGTCTGGCCGGTGCTTCTGGTCTTTGGTCTGGTTGTGGGCGGCATCTATCTGGGGTGGTTCACCCCGACCGAAGGCGCCGCCGTGGGTGCGCTGGGCACGGGCGTGATTGCCTGGCTGAATGGTGGGCTGACCCGCGCCAGCCTCTCTGAAAGTTTTCTGGTCACGGCGCGTTCTACCGCGATGATCTTCTTCATCGTGCTCGGCGCCGCCTTCTACAACGGGTTCCTTGCCCTGACCCAGGTGCCACAGGAGTTGTCGAATTTCGTGGTTGCCCAGGGCTACAGCCCCTGGGTGGTGCTGGCGCTGATCCTCGCCTTCTACCTTGTGTTCGGTTGTCTGATGGACAGCCTCAGCATGATCCTTTTGACGATCCCGATCTTCTTTCCGGTGATCTCGGCGATGGATTTCGATCTGGTGTCGCTGGCCGCGATGCAGGCCGATGCAGCAATGGAGGTGCTGAAGGCGGGCGTGCCCGAAGCGATGAGCGCCGAGACGCTGGCGGGCATCAAGGACGCCATTGCCAGCGGGGCCGAACTGACCCGCGAGCAGATGAAAGAGCTGGGTATCCGCGTGACGCGCGGCATGGCCAACCGGGCCGAGGCCGAGCATGTGGCGATCTGGTTCGGCATTCTCGTGCTGATCGTGGTCGAGGTCGGGTTGATCACACCGCCGGTGGGGATGAACCTGTTCATCATCAACGCGATGGACCGGACCACCCGCATGGCCGACACCTACAAGGCGGTGATGTTCTTTGTCGGTTCGGACATCGTGCGCGTGATCATTCTGGTCGCGTTCCCCGCGATCACTCTGTTTCTGCTGCCGGGATAGGCGACGTCGCCGCCCGGTCCTATGACACGGTTCCCGGCGACCGCCGGGCAGGATGGCTTTGGGAGGAGAGCATGACGCGATACCTGGACCATGAGGTAGATGCCGAACGGCGTGGGGATGGCACCATCCTGCTGCGCTCGGCCCACGAGCCGGTGACCCCTGCTGCGCGCACCACCGACTGGTTGCACCGCTGGGCAACCCAGACCCCGGACGCGGTGTTTCTGGCGGAACGCAGTGGTGGCGCCTGGCGCACGCAATCCTACGCCGAAACCCTGGGCAGGGTCCGGGCGCTGTCCACCGGGCTGCTGGCGCGTGGGCTGGTGCCGGGTGACCGTATCCTTGTCGTCTCGGGCAACAGCGTCGATCACGGTACACTGGCGCTGGCGGCGCAATATGTGGGGCTGGTGATCGTACCAGTTGCCGAGCAATACGCCCTGATCCCCGGCGCGCTGAAACAGCTGCACTATATTCTTGGCCTGATCGACCCGGCCATGGTCTATGCCGAGGACGGCGCGCAATTCGCGGCCGCCCTGGCGATGGAGGAGATGGCCGGCCGCCGCATCGTCGTCGGGCGCAATCCCGCGCCGGGCATGACCCTGCTGACCGAGCTGGAACGCGAGAGTGGCGATATCTCGGCCGCCGCTGCTGCGGTCGGTCCCGACACGGTGGCCAAGATCCTGATGACCTCGGGTTCGACCTCGCACCCCAAAGGGGTGCTGACCACCCAACAGATGCTCTGCGCCAACCAGGCGCAATATGCCCGCGCCCTGCCGTTCCTGACCCAACGCCCGCCCCGGCTGGTGGATTGGCTGCCATGGAACCATGTCTTTGGCGGGTCCAACAACTTCAACCAGATGCTGGCCTTTGGCGGCGCGCTCTATATCGACGGGGGCAAGCCCGCGCCCGCGCTGATCGGCAAGACATTCGAAAACAACAGGCTGATGAACGGCACCATCGCCTATAACGTGCCGGTGGGCTTTGCCCAGTTGCGTGACGAGATGCATCGCGACCCCGAGTTGAAGCACCATTTCTTCGCCGATCTGGACATGTTGTTCTATGCCGGGGCGTCGCTGTCGGCGGATGTCTGGCGAGACCTCAGCGAGATGGCCGCCGAGGTGCGTGATACCCAACCGCTGATCACCACCTGCTGGGGCATGACCGAGACCGCACCGGCCTGTATCTTTCAGCATGTACCGGCCAATTTGCCCGGCATCATCGGTGTGCCGCTGACCCGGGTGAGTGCGAAACTGGTGCCGGCGGATGGCGACCGGTACGAACTGCGCGTCGCTGGCCCCAATGTCTTTGCCGGATATTTTCGCGACCCCGAAAAGACCGCCGCCGCCTTTGATGACGAGGGGTATTTCTGCACCGGCGATGCGGTGGCGATGGTTGATGCGGATGACCTGTCGCAGGGGCTGCGGTTCGAGGGTCGTCTGGCCGAGGATTACAAGCTGGCGACCGGCATTTGGGTACGCGCCTCGGCCCTTCGGCTCGAGGTTCTGGCCGCGCTGGCGCCGCTGGCGGCGGATGTGGTCCTGACCGGCGAGGGCGAGGCCGAGATCGGCCTGCTGATCCTGCCCACACCCGCGCTGGCCACGGGGCTGGAGGCAGAGGGTGGCTTGCTGCGCCCCGGCGCCATGGGTGACGAGATCGCAGACCGCCTGTCGCGGCTGAACGCGGATCGTGGCAGTTCCGCCCGCATCGCGCGCGCAGTGATTCTGTCAGACCCCCCGTCGATGGCTGAGGGCGAAGTCACTGCCAAGGGTAACCTCAACTTCCGCAAGGTACTGGAAAGGCGCGCGGAAATCGTATCCCGTCTGTTTGGTGAAGATGATGACGCAAGAATTGATGTGCATTAAGTTGCATAAACTGGGGTGGCAGTTTAGCAATATCTTGCATAAATGTGTTTGGGATGCATGATGGTGCCGCCGGAGAGAGGCGCGCGCGGGAGTGGGAGAGGAGGCCCGCCCGCGCGCTGCCCCGGCCATCACCGGGAGGAGGCAGAATGAGCGCAAACGCCGCGCATTACTTTGTAGATCGCCATGTCGAAGAAGGGCGCGGCGCGCGTCCCGCCTTTCGCGAAGCCGCCGGCGCTCGGCGCAGGCAGAGCTATGGCGAGCTGGCCCGCGACAGCGGTGCGGTTGCGGGTGCGCTCGCCCGTGCGGGCATCCCGCGCGAGGCGCGCGCGGCGATGCTGGTGCTGGATCAGCTGGAATTTCCCGCCCTGTTCTGGGGCTGCCTCAAGGCGGGCGTGGTGCCGGTGCCGCTGAACACGCTGCTGGCCACCTCGGTCTATGAGGTGATTCTGAACGACAGCCGCGCCTCGATCCTCTTTGTCTCGGAAGAGCTATGGCCAGTGGTGCAGCCCGCCGCGCTGGCCTCGCCGCATCTGACCCGGATCGTGGTGATCGGCGCCGCGCCCGACGGCACCCAGAGCTATGCGGATTTCGTGCAGGGTGCCGATATCCTGCCTGCGGTCGAGGTCTCGCCCGACGATGTGGCCTTTTGGCTCTATTCCTCGGGCTCGACGGGGCAACCCAAGGGGGTGCGGCATGTACATGCCAGCCTCAAGGCCACCGCCGACAGCTATGGCGCGCAGGTGCTGGGGATCGAACCGGATGACCTGGTGTTTTCAGCGGCCAAGCTGTTCTTTGCCTATGGGCTGGGCAACGGCATGACCTTTCCGATGTCGGTGGGGGCCGAGACCATCCTTTTCAACGGGCGCCCGACGCCGGATGGTGTGCGCGATATCATCGCCGCCGAGCGGCCAACCGTGTTCTGCGGGGTGCCGACGCTGTATGCCGCGATGGTTGCGATGCTCGACCGCGAGGGCGTGCCGGACGTGACGCTGCGCCGCTGCATCTCGGCAGGCGAGGCGCTGCCGGAAGAGATTGGCCGCTCTTGGCACCGGCAATGGGGGGTCGACATTCTGGACGGCGTCGGCTCGACCGAGATGCTCCATATCTTTCTGTCGAACGCGCCGGGCGACGTGGTCTATGGTACCTCTGGCCGTGCCGTACCGGGATACGAGGTGCGGCTGGTCGATGAGAGTGGCGCCGATGTCGGACCCGGCGGGTTGGGAGAGCTTCTGGTGCGCGGCGCCTCGGCGGCGGACGGGTATTGGAACAAGCGCGACAAGAGCCGCGCCACCTTCGAGGGGGAATGGACCCGCACGGGTGACAAATACGAGCTGACACCCGATGGCCGCTATGTCTATTGCGGGCGCACTGACGACATGTTCAAGGTCTCGGGCATCTGGCTGTCACCGTTCGAGGTGGAGCAGGCGCTGGTGGCGCATCCCGCCGTTCTCGAAGCGGCGGTGGTGGCGGCGCGTGATGCCGACGGGCTGGAGAAACCCAAGGCCTTCATCGTCCTCAAGACGGCAGAGACCGAAGGGCTGGCCGACACGCTGCGCGATTTCGTCAAGGAGAAGGTGGGCAAGTGGAAATATCCCCGCTGGATCGAATTCGTCGAGGATTTGCCCAAGACCGCCACCGGCAAGATCCAGCGGTTCAAACTGCGCGAGGGAGGCTGAGCGATGGAGTGGAGTACAAATCCCGCCGAAAAGCTGCGCATTGATGGCGTGGCATTGGAATATGCCTGTCACGGCCCGGTGCCCGGTGACGCGCCGACCCTTGTGCTGCTGCACGAGGGGCTGGGTTGCGTGGCGATGTGGCGGGATTTTCCCGCGCAGCTTGCCGCGCGCACCGGGCTGGGGGTGCTGGTCTATTCGCGCCAGGGCTATGGTGGTTCGGACCCGATCACCCGGCCCCGGCCGCTGGATTTCCAGACCCGCGAGGCGCTGGAGGTGCTGCCCGCCCTGCTGGATGCCGCCGGTATCCGGCAGGCGATATTGCTTGGCCATTCCGACGGCGCCACCATCGCCGCGATCCATACCGGCAGTGTGGCTGGTCACCGGATACGCGGCGTGATCCTCGAGGCGCCGCATTTCTTTACCGAACCGGGCGGGCTGGCCTCGATCACAGAGGCGCGCGCGGCCTATGAAAGTGGCGATCTGAAACAGAAACTGGCGCGCTATCACGCCGATCCCGATGGTGCTTTTCTGGGCTGGAACGATGCCTGGCTCGACCCCGGTTTTGCCACCTGGAACGTGGCCGAGGTGATCGACTATATCCGGGTGCCGATCCTGGCCATTCAGGGGCGGCACGACCAGTATGGCACGCTGGCCCAGATCGAAGAGATCGAGAACCGCGCCTATTGCCCGGTCGATACGCTGATCCTCGACTGTCGGCACGAACCGCATCGCGAGTGCGCCGACCGAGTTCTGCAAGAGATCGCGGATTTCTGTGCGAGGCTGATCCGCATCGAGGCGGCCGACGTCGTACCGGCCTGAGCGATGTCTCTGCCGCCCCTCTCGGTTCCCTATGTTCCCGGCAAGACAGCGCGGCCGCCCGAGGGTCTGTTCGAGGTCCTGCACCAGAGCGTTCCCGGCCGGATGCCACCCGAGGATTTGACCGCTTGCCCTGCCTGGACCGCAGGCTGGACATTGTTCGATCTGGGATATTTCTGGGAGGCGCATGAGGTTTGGGAGCCGGTCTGGATGGCCTTGCCCCCGAATAGCGGCGCTCGCTACCGGGTGCAGGCGGCGATACAGTTGACCAATGCGGCTTTGAAACTGTGCATGGGGCGGAGGGACGCGGCCCGGCGTCTTTGTGCCTTGGCGCGCGAGGCCGCAGCGCGGGCCGGTGGATCAGGGACGCCCGAGACATGGGGGGTTTCGTTCTGCGACCGTGTTGCCATGGTTGAGGCGCGATTCGAGTGAGATGTATTATAATGCATAATCACACAAAATATCAGAGATATGTTGCCCAATGGTGGGTAGTGTATTGATTTTTAACGAAATCAAACATGCATTATTATGCCGCAAATTACTTGCAAATTGACTGATGCGCACTAAAATGCATATCATCATAACTCTTGGAGCGAGGCATGACCCAGCGTATCGACTTTCAGACCGACCCGTCCCGCTATCGTCATTGGCGGGTCGCGTATGATGGAGAGATCGCCAATCTCTACATGGATGTGGATGAGCAGGGCGGCCTGTTCCCGGGCTATGAGCTGAAGCTGAATTCCTATGATCTTGGTGTCGATATCGAGCTGGCCGATATCGTCCAGCGGATGCGGTTCGAGCATCCCGAGGTCAAGGTGGTGGTGATGCAATCCGGAAAGGACCGCGTGTTCTGTGCCGGGGCGAATATCCGGATGCTGGGCGGGGCCAGCCATGCGCATAAGGTCAATTTCTGTAAATTCACCAACGAGACCCGCAACACGTTTGAGGCGGCCGAGGCCGATAGCGGCCAGAAATACATTGCGGCTGTCAAAGGTGCCTGCGCGGGTGGCGGGTACGAGTTGGCGCTGGCCTGCAACTATATCATGCTGACCAATGACAGTTCCTCTTCGGTGGCATTGCCCGAGGTGCCGCTGCTGGCGGTGCTGCCCGGCACCGGCGGGCTGACCCGGGTCACCGACAAGCGCAAGGTGCGCCGCGATCTGGCCGATGTGTTCTGCTCGGTCGAAGAGGGCGTGCGCGGCCAGCGCGCGGTCGATTGGCGGCTGGTGGACGAGATTGCCCCAAATTCGAAATTCGACGAGGTGGTGCAAGAGCGCGCGCGGGAGTTTGCGAGCGCCAGCGCCAAACCCTCGGGCCTGACCGGGATCGCGCTCACCCCGCTTGACCGCCGCTTTGCCGAGGATGGCTCGGTCACCTATTCGACCGTTGAGGTTGTCGTGGAGCGCGAGGCGGGGCGGGCGACGCTGACGATCTCCGGTCCGACGGACGCCGCTCCCGATACGGTCGACGCGTTGCAGGCGCAGGGCGCGGATGCCTGGATCCTGCGCGCGGCGCGTGAGCTGGACGATGCCATCCTGCACCTGCGGCTGAACGAACGTCAGATCGGTACGCTGGTGATCCAGACCCAGGGCGATGGCGCCGCAGTTCTGGCGCATGAGGCATTGCTTCTCAACAATCGCGATCACTGGCTGGCCAACGAAATCCTGCAATACTGGAAGCGGGTGTTGAAGCGGGTCGACATGACCTCTCGCAGCCTGGTCGCCATTGTCGAACATGGGTCCTGTTTCGCCGGCCCACTGGCCGAACTGCTCTGGGCGGTGGACCGGTCCTATATGATGCTCGAAGAGTTCGAAGGCGATAACCGCCCGCTGGCGGCCATCACGCTCAGCCCAGGCAACTTTGGCACATATCCGATGGGCAACGACCTGACCCGGCTTGCGACCCGGTTCCTGGGCACGCCCGAGGCGGTCGAAGCCGCCCGCGCGCGCATCGGCGAGGCGCTGGAAGCGGAAGAGGCCGAGGAGCTTGGTTTGGTGACCTATGTGCTGGACGATATCGACTGGGAAGATGAGGTGCGAGTTTTCCTGGAAGAGCGCGCCAGCTTTTCTCCCGATGCAATGACCGGGATGGAGGCGAACCTGCGTTTTGCCGGACCCGAGACGATGGAAACCCGTATATTCGGCCGGCTTACCGCTTGGCAGAACTGGATTTTCCAGCGCCCCAACGCGGTGGGCCCCGACGGGGCACTGCAACGCTATGGCACCGGGGTGCGCGGCGATTACAACATGGAACGTGTGTAGAGGGGGCGCAGATTTTCGCAGAAAATCTGTAGAAAAATCTTGTGCAAGATTTTTCCCCGCCAAGGAGGAAAGCGATGCTTGATCTGATCAACGTAAGTTACGACACCCAGATCCCGAACAATGTGGGTTTGAGCCAGGACAAGAAGGTGCTGAAGGCGCTGGAAAAGTGGCACCCCGGTTACATCAACTGGTGGAACGACCTGATTCCGCAGAATTTCCAGGAATCGCTGGTCTATCTGCGCACCGCCGTCAGCGTCGATCCCAAGGGTTGGGCCAAGTTCGACTATGTGAAGATGCCCGAATACCGTTGGGGCGTGCTGCTGGCGCCGCAGGTCGAGAATCGCACCATCCCGTGTGGCGAGCATTACGGGCAACCCGCCTGGCAGGAAGTGCCGGGTGAATACCGCAACCTGCTCAAGCGCCTGATCGTCATTCAGGGCGATACCGAACCGGCCTCGGTCGAGCAGCAGCGCCTGCTGGCATTGACGGCGCCGTCGCTCTACGACATGCGCAACCTGTTCCAGGTGAACGTGGAAGAGGGCCGCCATCTCTGGGCGATGGTCTATCTGCTGCACAAGTATTTCGGCCGCGACGGACGGGAAGAGGCCGATGACTTGTTGCGCCGCCAGTCGGGCAGCGAAGAGGCCCCGCGCATGCTGGGCGCCTTCAATGAAGAGACACCGGACTGGCTGTCCTTCTTCATGTTCACCTATTTCACCGACCGCGACGGCAAGATGCAGCTGGAAAGCCTGGCGCAATCCGGCTTTGACCCGCTCAGCCGCACCTGCCGTTTCATGCTGACCGAAGAGGCGCACCACATGTTCGTGGGCGAAACCGGCGTGGGTCGCACCATCGAGCGCACATGTCAGGTGATGAAGGAAAACGGCATTGACGACCCCTATGACACCGGCCGCATCCGCGACCTGGGGGTGATCGACCTGCCGCTGATCCAGAAAAAGCTGAACCTGCATTACACGCTGTCCCTCGACCTCTTCGGGCAGGAGGTGTCGACCAATGCCGCCAATGCGTTCAACGCGGGCATCAAGGGCCGTTACATGGAAAGCCGGTTGAGCGATGACCACCAGTTGCAGCAGGACACCTATACCGTCTGGGATTTCGAGGATGGCAAGGCAGTACAGAAGCAGGTACCGGCGCTGACCGCGATCAACATGCGCCTGCGCGACGACTATACCAAGGATGCCGCCGGCGGTGTCGGGCGCTGGAACAAGATCATCGAGAAACACGGCGTCGATTTCGAACTCTCGCTGCCGCACGAGGCATTCCATCGCAAGATCGGCGTCTTTGCCGACAAGCATTTCGATCCGTCGGGGCAGCCCGTCTCGGGGGCCGAATATGACGCCGGTCTGCCCAAATGGCTGCCGACGCACGCGGATGGCGATTTCATCCAGTCGCTGATGAAGCCCTGCTATGAGCCGGGTCAATACGCCCGCTGGATCGCCCCGCCCAAGGTGGGAATCGACAACCGCCCGGGCGACTTCGAATATGTGAAACTTCACATGGCCTGATGCCGGATAGGGGCCGGGTCCGGTGGGCGGTAACATTTTGTGACCCGCCCACGGATTGACGTAAGGGGTGACTCTCTTGTTCGCTGAACCCGGCCTGATCGGACAACACGAGGAACCGACCATGCAGATCGACCGTTCGAAACCCGATACGCCGCGGCTGCACGCTCTCTCGGGGCAGATATCCACGCTGCAGGGACCCTGCGTCGGCTGTTCCGACTGCGTAGGGCTTTGCAAGGAGTTGATCGACACGCTTGTGGTGCCCGACCTCATCCTGACCAGGAAACGCGAGACTTCATGAACCAGCCGTTAAAGCAGCATCTGATCGATCCCGAAATCTGTATCCGCTGCTACACCTGCGAAATGACCTGCCCCGAGCAGGCGATCGAACATGATGACCTGAATGTCGTGGTGGATGCCGCCAAATGCAATTTCTGCATGGATTGCATCCCGGTTTGTCCGACCGGTTCGATCGACAACTGGCGGGTGGTGGACACGCCCTATTCGCTCGAGGAACAATACGGATGGATGGACCTGCCGCCACAGGAAGAGGTGGCGGGCGACGAGGCGGGGCTTGAGGCGCTGGACGATGCCATGGCGGCCCTGCTGGCCGAGGCGCACAAGGGCGCGGGCGGCAAATCGCGCGCCCCTGCGACGGCCTCGAAGCCGACGATCAATCTCTATACGCTGGGCAAACCGGCCGAGGCGCGGGTGACGGGCAACTACCGCCTGACCGCCGAAAGCAGCGACAGCGATGTGCGCCACATCATCCTGGATTTCGGCGGCCAACCCTTTCCGGTGCTCGAAGGGCAAAGCATCGGGATCATTCCGCCCGGCACCGATGAGGCGGGCAACCCGCATCTGCCCCGGCTGTATTCGGTCTCCAGCCCGCGCGACGGCGAGCGGCCGAATTTCAACAACCTGTCGCTGACGGTGAAACGCGAACCGCACGGGATCTGCTCGAACCATGTCTGCGATTTGAAACCCGGCGACACGGTGCGGGTTACCGGGCCCTTTGGCGCCACTTTCCTGATGCCTTCGGACCCGGCGGCACATCTGCTGATGATCTGCACGGGTACTGGTTCCGCGCCCTTCCGCGCCTTTACCATGCGGCGGCAGCGCGAAAACCCCAAACTGCGCAATAGCCTGACCCTGGTCTTTGGCGCGCGCAGGCCACAGGAACTGCCGTATTTCGGGCCGCTGGCCAAGGTGCCGGAACAGTTCATGGCCAAGCATTTCGCCTTTTCCCGCCAGAACGGAGAGCCCAAGCACTATGTGCAGGATCGTTTGCGCGCCGAGGCGGACCGGGTGGGAGATTTGCTGGCCGATCCCCAGACCCATATCTATGTCTGCGGTCTCAAGGCGATGGAACAGGGCGTGGAGGAGGCGTTCAAGGATATCGCCCGTGCCAAGGGCATCGACTGGACCGGCCTGCGTGACCGTATGCGCGACGAAGGGCGCTATCACGTCGAGACCTATTGATCCCGTTTCCGGCAGACAGCGCATTGCGCCACGGGCCGGGCTGTCCTAAGATTGCGCACTATTTTGCACATACCCTGCGGACCGCATGACCGAGATCACCAATTTCCGGGGCGAAAGCACGCCCAACAGCGCGCGCGACCAGGCCGAGGCCGAGGTCGCCGATCTGATTGCGCGGGTTGGCGAACGGGTGCGCGCTGCACGTCAGCGGCGTGGTATTCCGCGCCGGGTGCTGTCCGAGATCTCGGGCGTGTCGCCGCGCTATCTGGCACAGCTCGAAGCGGGAGAGGGCAATATCTCGATCGGGCTGTTGCAGCGGGTGGCGATCGCGCTGGATCATCGGATCGAATGGCTGGTGGGCGAGGATGATCCCTGGTCTTCGGACGCGATGCGGGTGGCCGATCTTTACCGGGTTGCGGGGATGGAAACCCAGGCAGAGGTGCTGCGGCTCTTGAGCCCCGCGCCCTCGCTTGCGGCGAGGGCCGGGCGCATCTGCCTGGTGGGCTTGCGCGGGGCGGGAAAATCGACCTTGGGTCAGCGGTTGGGCGCGGCACTGGGCCTGCCTTTTGTGGAACTGAACGACGAGATCGAAGACCAGGCCGGAATGCCGGTGGCCGAGGTCATGGCGCTTTACGGTCAGGAAGGATACCGCAAGCTCGAGGCGCAGGCGGTGGCCCGGATCGTCGCCACCCATGACGCGCTGGTACTGGCGGTGGCAGGCGGGATCGTGGCCGAGCCCGAGACCTACAAGACCCTGCTGGCGCATTTCCACACGGTATGGCTGCGCGCTTCGCCGGTGGAGCATATGGAACGGGTTCGCGCCCAGGGGGATGAGCGGCCGATGGCGGGCAATCCCGAAGCGATGGAAGAGTTGCGCTCGATCCTGACCAGCCGTGAGGCGCTTTACGGCAAGGCAGAGGCGCAGATCGATACCTCGGGTCAGAGCGTCGAGGCCTCGCTGGTCCAACTCACCCGCCTTGTGCGCGAGCGCGGTTATCTGAACTGACCGAGCGCCAGACGCCCCAAGATTTTTCGTCGAAAAATCTTGGCCTCCGGCGGGGATATTTCCAGCAAGAGGAAGGCGGCGGGGCGGGATACGTATTTCCTCATAATTGACCGTGATGGCGTGCCGACCTTAGCCTGAGGCGGTTCAGAGTAAGACGCGCCGCAACCCATGGCGCATATCGGGGAGGAGAGACGTGAAACGCATTCTTTGCGCAGGAGCGGTGTCGGTGCTGGCGTTGGCATCCGCCGCGGCCGCCGAGATCAAGATCGCCCATGTCTATGGCAAGACCGGTCCGTTCGAGGCCTATGCCAAACAGTCCCATGACGGGCTGATGCTGGGGCTGGAATACGCAACTGGCGGGTCGATGGAGATCAATGGCGAAAAGATCGTGGTGATCGAGAAGGACACCCAGCTCAAGCCTGAAAACGGCAAGGCCCTGCTGGAAGAGGCCTATGGCGATGACGAGGTCGATCTGGCGGTGGGGCCGGTGAGTTCCGGCGTGGCGCTGGCGATGCTGCCGGTGGCCGAGGAATACGAAAAGGTCCTGATTGTCGAACCGGCGGTTGCGGATTCCATCACCGGGGCCAACTGGAACCGCTATATCTTCCGCACCGGGCGCAACAGCAGTCAGGACGCGGTGTCGAACGCCATCGCACTGGCGGGCGAGAATGTGCATATCGCGACGCTGGCACAGGACTATGCCTTTGGCCGTGACGGCATCGCCGCCTTCAAGGAGGCGCTGGAGGGCGCAGGCTCGGGCATCGTGCACGAGGAATACGTGCCGACCGACACCACCGATTTCACCGCGGCGGCCGAACGTATCTTCAACGCGATGAAAGATCTGGACGGCGAAAAGCGCCTGTTCATCATCTGGGCCGGTGGCGGCAACCCGATGGGCAAGATCCAGGCGATGGATCCCAGCCGTTTCGGCATCGAGATCGCAACCGGCGGCAACATCCTGGCGGCAATGGCGGCCTACAAGGATTTCCCGGGCATGCAGGGGGCGACCTATTACTATTACGAGATCCCGCAGAACCCTGTGAACGACTGGCTGGTCAAGACTCATCAGGACCGTTTCGGCACCCCGCCCGACTTCTTCACCGCGGGCGGCATGGCGGCAGGTATCGCCGTGGTCGAGGCCATCAAGAAAGCTGGCTCCACCGATACCGAGGCGCTGATCTCGGCCATGGAAGGCATGGAATGGGAGACACCCAAGGGCAAGATGATGTTCCGCCCCGAGGATCACCAGGCGCTGCAATCCATGTATCACTTCAAGATCAAGGTGGACCCGAATGTCGAATGGGCCATCCCGGAACTGGTGCGCGAGTTGACGATCGACGATCTGCCGATCCCGATCCGCAACAACTAACTCCCCGACCTGGCCGGTCCCGTGGCGCGTGACGCGCCGGGACCGGCCTTTTTGCAAGCGGAAGACAAAGCCATGACATCCCCCATCCTGGCGACCGAGGGGCTGACCGTGCGGTTTGGCGGCCATGTGGCCGTGGACGCGGTATCCTGCGCCTTTCACACCGGGGAACTCACCGCGATCGTGGGTCCGAACGGTGCCGGCAAGACCACCTATTTCAACCTGATCTCGGGCCAGATCCCGGCCAGCGCGGGCCGTGTCCTGCTGCGCGGGCGCGATATCTCGGGCCAGTCGGTGTCACAACGAACCCGCGCCGGGATTGGGCGGGCGTTTCAGCTGACCAACCTGTTTCCCAATCTCAGCGTCTTGGAAAACGTGCGCCTGGTGGTGCAGTCCAAGGCCGGGCAAGGCATGAACCTGTGGTCCATGGCCAGCCGTCATGCGGAACTGACCGAGGCGGCCGAAGCGATCCTGACCAGGGTGCGGTTGATCGACAACCGCGATCAGATCGTTTCGGAGTTGAGCCACGGCAATCAACGCAAGCTGGAGGTCGCGCTGCTGATCGCGCTCGACCCCGCAGTTTATATGTTCGACGAGCCCACTGCCGGGATGAGCGTGGACGAGGCGCCTGTGGTGCTCGATCTGATTGCCGAACTGAAAGAACAGCGCGACCGGACCATCCTGCTGGTGGAACACAAGATGGACGTGATCCGCACGCTGGCCGACCGCATCATTGTCCTGCATAACGGCGCGCTGGCCGCCGATGGCGACCCGGCCACGGTGATGGCCTCGGACGTGGTGCAAGAGGCCTATATGGGCCGGGAGCTGGAAGATGTCTGATCCGATCCTGCGACTGGAGGGCGTCTATACCAACATCGCCCAGTATCACATCCTGCAAGGTGTTGACCTCGAGGTGCCGCGCGGCGCGGTGACGATGCTCCTGGGGCGCAACGGTGTGGGCAAGACCACCACCCTGCGATCCATCATCGGCCACTGGCGCGCGCATCAGGGCCGCGTCCTGCTGGACGGGCAGGACATCACCCGGATGCCGACACCCGCCATCGCGCGGGCCGGTGTCGGGTTCGTGCCCGAGGATATGGGCATCTTTGCCAATCTCACGGTCGAGGAAAACATGGTGCTGGCCGCCGTGTCCGGCCCCATCGACAGCGCGCGGCTTGACTGGGTGTTCCAGGCCTTTCCGCCGCTCAAGACATTCTGGAAGTCCGAGGCGGGCAACCTGTCGGGCGGGCAGAAACAGATGCTGTCGATCGCGCGCGCAATGGTCGAGGAGCGGCGGCTCTACCTGATCGACGAGCCCACCAAGGGGCTGGCGCCGGCCATCGTGTCAACCATGGCGCGGGCTCTGCGCGAGTTGAAGGCGCAGGGCGCCTCGATCCTGCTGGTGGAACAGAACTTCTCGGTCGCGCGGGCGCTGGGCGACACCGCCTGCGTGATGGATGACGGGCGCATCGTCTGGTCCGGCGAGATGCGCGAACTGGCCACTGATGCGAGTTTGCAGGAGCGGTTGATGGGTCTGAGCATGGAGGCCCATTGAGATGCGCGTGGAGAGGTTGGAATTGAGTATTTTTGACCAGAAAGAAGCAGGAGGCATGTCATGAGCATGGCCCCCGAACACGCGCCCACGATGGCGCGGCTCTCGCTGGCGCAGCGGCTGGCACCCTGGATGCCGGTGCTGCTGGTGCCACTGCTTGTCGTGGCCGGGCTGCTGGCGATCCCGAACACGTCGTCCTGGCTGACGCTGACGGTGTCGGGGCTGGCCATGGGCATGATGATCTTTCTGATGGCCTCGGGTCTGACGCTGGTGTTCGGCCTGATGGATGTCATCAATTTTGGCCATGGCGCGTTTGTCTCGGTGGGCGCCTTTGTCGGCGTTTCGGTGCTGCTTCTCTTGGGTGGTATGACCGGCGCGCCCTCGCTGGCGCTGAACCTTGCGGCGATGGGGCTCGCGGTGATCGGCGCGATGCTGGCCACCGGCGCCATGGGCTGGGCCTTTGAAAAGGTCATCGTCGAGCCGGTCTATGGTCATCACCTGAAACAGATCCTGGTCACCATGGGCGGGCTGATCGTGGTCGAGCAACTGATCATCGTGCTCTGGGGACCCGAGGAGATCTATATCTCGCGCCCCGAGGCGCTGAAGGGCGCGATCACATTTGCCGGCGCCGCGCTGGAGAAATACCGGCTGGTGGCGGTGGGTCTGGGTCTTGTCGTCTTTGCCGCCATGCGCTGGACGCTGAGGCGCACCAAGATCGGGCTGATCGTGCGCGCGGGCGTCGAGAATGGCGAGATGGTGCAGGCGCTGGGCTATCGGCTGCGGCTGGTCTTTGTCGGTGTGTTCATCGCCGGGTCCGCGCTGGCCGGGCTGGGGGGCGCCATGTGGGGCCTCTATCAGGAGGTCGTGAGTGCCCATATGGGCAATCAGGCGATGATCCTGATCTTTATCGTCGTCATCATCGGCGGGCTGGGCAGTGTCGAGGGCTGTTTCATCGGCGCCCTGCTGGTGGGACTGATGCAGAACTATGTCGCGTTTCTGGAACCCAAGGTGGCGCTGATTTCCAATATCGGCCTGATGGTCGCGATCCTGATGTGGCGCCCCATGGGCATGATCCCGGTGGTGAAGGCAAAATGATCAAAGCGGTTCTTTCGGGCGACATGCCCCGCTCATCGGTGCTGGCCCTGGTCCTGGGGCTGATCCTGGTCTGTCTGGCGCTGGCGCCCTTCCTGTTTCCCGGCGTGCGCACCGTCGATACGGCGGCACGGATCTGCGTGTTCATCGTGCTGGTGGCCAGCTACGATCTGCTCTTGGGCTATGGCGGCATCGTCAGTTTCGCCCATACCATGTTCTTTGGCATCGGCGCCTATGGGGTGGCACTGGCCCTGACCCATATGGGGCGCGGATTCGACGCGATCCTTGTGGGCGCGGCTGCGGGTGCGCTGCTGGCGGCGGTGCTGGCCTTTGTCATCGGCCTCTTCAGCCTGCGGGTAAGGGCGATCTTCTTTGCCATGATCACGCTTGCGGTGGCCTCGGCGGTGGCCGTTCTGGTCAGCCAGCTGTCGGGCCTGACCGGGGGCGAGGATGGGCTGACCTTCAAGACGCCGCGCGCGCTGGGACCGGCCTTCAAGTTCGGGGACGAGCTGTTCGGGGTGAAACTGAACGGCAAGCTGCTCTCCTATTACGTCGTGTTCATCGGCAGTCTGGTCCTGTTCCTGCTGATGCTCAGGGTGGTGAACTCACCCTTTGGGCGGGTGTTGCAGGCGATCCGCGAGAATGATTTCCGCGCCGAGGCGATCGGCTATCGGGTGGTCTATTACCGGGTTGCGGCGACCTGCCTGTCGGCGGCGGTGGCGGCGCTGGCGGGCAGCCTCTATGCGATCTGGCTGCGCTATGTCGGGCCGGATACCACGCTGAGCATGGAGATCATGATCGACATCCTGCTGATGGTGGTGATCGGTGGCATGGGCACCATGTATGGCGCGGTGATCGGGGCAACGCTGCTGGTCTTGGCGCAGAACTATCTGCAAAACCTGATGGGCGTTGCCGGGTCTCTGGTCGAGGGGGTGCCGGTGCTGCCGCAACTCTTGGATGCCGACCGCTGGCTCTTGTGGCTGGGGGTTCTGTTCATCCTCAGCGTCTATTTCTTTCCCACCGGAGTGGTGGGCCGGCTGCGGCGCAGTTAGGCGCGGCGGATGCGCTCGGCGGCGGCGGCATATCCGCCCGCCGCCCCGTCGATGAAATGCACATGGTCGTCGCGCATGGCCGAGGGCACGAAACAGGTCATCATCGCCTCGTCCTGGGCAAACAGACCATAGCGGATCTTGCCACGTTGGCGGGCTTCTTCGAGGATCGTCTCTATCCGCGCGCGAGTCTCGGCATCGCAATCGAGGGTCATCTTCAGCCCGTCATCGAATTTGCGGAAATCGGCGTTGCGGCTGACCATGCGGGCATAGTGACCGGGCTGAAAGTCGCCCAGCCGCAGACCGGTACGGAACAACAGCCAGATCAGCAGGTTCTGGCCCAGGAGCTTCAGCTTGTGCAGGCCCAGATTGCGGCCCTCGCGCGAGACATGTGCATCGAGCGACAGACCCGGCGGTGGCCAGGTGACGCCCGGACCACCCGGAGGGACCGGGTGGCCGCCTCTTTCCAGCCCGTCGGCGGTGATGACGACGCGCCGGGCCAGATCGGCAAAGTCTCGCTCGGTCGCCCTGTCGGTCGGATGTACCACAAGAGAGACGATCTGCCCATTCTGGGCACGCATGTTGGACCAGCGACAGGACAGGCCGGTCAGATCAGGCTGTGCACCGGGCGGGGCCGGGTCGACAGCGAAATCGCCAGCTTTCATCCGCGCCTCGGCCCAGGCCAGCCCGCGTCCCGAAAACATGGCGTAGTCGACCCCCGGCGAGGCTGCGTAGCGTGCTACTCGCACATCGCGTCGGGCCGTGCGAATCGCAGCCACCGGAATCAGGGCAGCCCGCAAGGCGATGCCGAACTCCTCTTCCGCCCAGCGGCGCAGATCTGCCAGCACCGCGCGCACTTGCTCGGCCTTGTCACCGGGCACCGCAAAACCGGCGCCGTCGCCGCCAAACACATAGGGAAAGCGCAGGTCACCCATTGCGTTGATCGTGGCCGAGATCACCGCCGCACCCACCATGTTCACTGTCTTGTAGCGCCCGCGCGCGATCTCTCCGGTACTGTCCACGATATCGGCGGTACCCAGCACCCAGTCATCGGGAAGGGGCGTGAACCGGGACGGCTCGGAAAGCTCGGGGAAATCCATCACCGGGCGTAGGGATGCATAAAACGAATCCGGATCGTCAACCATGTGACCCTCATAACAATACCCTTCTACATAGCAGCTTGACGGCGAAATCCAGAGCCTTGCGGCATGACGGGCGCGCTTGTGCGCAGGCCGATAACATGGCAACCATCGCGCACGCGTTCATGTGGGAGGAAAGCGCATGCAGGCTGGTCTGATCATTCTGTGTCTGGCCTATGTGCTCAGCCAGTTCTTTCGTGCCTTTCTGGCGGTGCTGACCGCCGATCTGGCCCGTGATATCGGCGCGCAGCCCGACGACCTGGCCTTTGCCTCGGGTCTGTGGTTTCTCACCTTCGCCGCGATGCAGATCCCCGTTGGCTGGGCGCTGGACCGGATCGGCCCGCGCCGGACGGCCGCAGCGCTGCTGATGGTGGGTGGCGGTGGTGGCGCTGCATTGTTTGCCCTGGCCACGGCGCCCCTGCATATCAGCGCGGCGATGGTACTGATTGGTGTGGGCTGTTCCCCGGTGCTGATGGCCTCGTATTTCATCTTTGCGCGCGAATACCCGCCCGCGCGCTTTGCCACACTGGCTGCCGTGATGCTGGGTGTCGGGTCGGTGGGCAATCTGGTGGCCTCGTACCCCACCGCGTTGGCGGTTGAGCTGATGGGATGGCGCGCGACGCTGACCGGGCTGGCGGCGGTCTCGGCGGCGGTTGCGGTTGGCATCTGGCTATCGGTGCGTGACCCCGAAATGGTGCAGCACGATACCAAAGGCTCGCTGCTCGACCTGTTGAAGCAGCCGCTTCTGTGGACGATCCTGCCGCTGATGCTGGTGGCCTATGCGCCCTCGGCGGCGCTGCGCGGGCTTTGGGCTGGACCCTACCTGCGCGATGTGTTCGGGCTTGAGACCGGCCAGATCGGGCAGGCGACGTTGATCATGGGGGCGGCAATGATTGCCGGCACCTTTGCCTATGGTCCGCTCGATCGGGTTCTCGGCTCTCGGAAATGGGTGGTGTTCGGAGGCAATCTGGGCGGCGCGCTGGCGCTGGGTCTGCTGGTTCTGTGGATCGACCTTGGTGTCTGGTCCTCGGTGGCGCTGATGGCGGCGATCGGCTTTCTGGGCGCCTCGTTTCCAGTGATCATGGCGCATGGCCGCGCCTTTATCCCTGCACATCTGGTTGGGCGGGGTGTGACGCTTCTCAACCTCTTTGGCATCGGCGGTGTCGGGTTGATGCAATTCGTCACCGGACGCCTGCACGAAGGCTATGCCGCCGCCGGCCCGGCCGCGCCCTATACTGCGATCGTGACCTTTTTCGCGGTCTCGATGGCGGTTGGTCTGGTGATCTATCTGTTCAGCCGCGACAGTCTGGCCTGACAGGGGCCTTTCCTCGGCGCCACTTTCCCTGTATGGAACCGCCGCCGGTCAAGGCGACCGGGTATATCTGGAGAAACAAGAAAATGGGTTATCGCGTCGTCGTCGCTGGCGCCACGGGCAATGTGGGCCGCGAAATGCTGAACATCCTGGCCGAGCGCCAGTTCCCCGTGGATGAGATTGCCGCGTTGGCAAGCCGTAAATCCCTGGGCACCGAAGTCAGCTTTGGCGACAAGACTATCAAGACCCAGGATCTGGACACTTTTGATTTCACCGGCTGGGACATGGCGCTGTTCGCCATCGGCTCGGACGCGACCAAGGTCTATGCGCCCAAGGCGGCGGCGGCTGGGTGCGTGGTGATCGACAACAGCTCGCTCTACCGCTATGACCCCGAGATTCCGCTGATCGTGCCCGAGTGCAACCCGCAGGCGGTGCATGGCTACAAGAACAAGATGATCATCGCCAACCCCAACTGCTCGACCGCGCAGATGGTGGTGGCGCTGAAGCCGCTGCATGACCGCGCCAAGATCAAGCGCGTCGTCGTCTCGACCTATCAGTCGGTGTCGGGCGCGGGCAAGGAAGGCATGGACGAGCTGTGGGAACAGACCAAGGCGGTCTATAACCCGACCTCGGACGTGCCGCCGAAGAAGTTCCAGAAGGAGATCGCCTTCAACGTCATTCCCCATATCGACGTCTTCATGGAAGACGGCTCGACCAAGGAGGAATGGAAGATGGTCGCCGAAACCAAGAAGATCGTCGATCCGTCGATCAAGGTCACCGCGACCTGCGTGCGGGTGCCGGTCTTTGTCGGTCATTCCGAGTCGATCAACATCGAGTTCGAGGAATTCCTGGACGAGGACGAGGCCCGCGACATCCTGCGCGAAAGCCCCGGCATCATGGTGATCGACAAGCGCGAGCCCGGCGGCTACGTCACGCCCAAGGAATGCGTGGGCGATTTCGCCACCTTCATCAGCCGCATCCGGCAGGATTCGACCGTCGAGAACGGGCTGAACCTGTGGTGCGTCTCGGACAACCTGCGCAAAGGCGCGGCGTTGAATGCGGTTCAGATCGCCGAATTGCTGGGTCGCGAGGTCCTGAAAAAGGGCTGACAGCGCTTAGCCAGAGATCGTTCTACACCCCTGCTCATCTGGGCAGGGGTGTTTTTTGTTGGCTTCAGGGTGCAAATCAACTCATGATTGAGATGGCTTGGGCTTTTTGATCAAAGTTGACCTGTTTCCGAATTCTCAAAAATTCGTTTTATTCGTGGCCAATTTTGGCCAGATCGAGTACAAACTTTTGTTTTTAGTGTGATTTATCACTTTTTTGACACAATCTTGCGCGATTCCCGACCGAATCGCGGCCAAGTATTAAGTCATCAGGAAGTCGAACCTTCGGCAAACACAGCAAGGCTTACCGGCCAAAGACCCTCAAAGAGGTACCGGAAAGGTTGTGCTCAACATGTGTCGCCGAGACTGTGCGCAAGTGTAAAGAGTCCGGATCGCGGCAAGTCTCCCAAGCGGTTTGACCCGGTCGATCAAGAAAAAAACAAGGCGGTATCGCCTCTGGACATAGAGGAAAACGAAAATGGCAACCATCATCACCTTCCCGCATCGCGACATCCAAACCCCCGTTTCGGGCGTCGAACCCAATGCCGATAACATCCTGTCGCTCGCCGATTGGCGCTCGCGGGGCAGGGCGTTGCGGACCGCCAACGGCGTCTTTTTCGTTTCGAATCCCTGGGGCAGCTCCGGCGACGCCGCTTGACCTCGACCATTCAACAACATTTTTCAGGAGTGACAGAGATGACCCAGACCCTTGCCCAGAAAGCCCGCCAGAACCGTATCGCCGCGCTGCAACATCTTCGGCTGACCCGTCAGGGTGCCGAAATGGAAAGCGAGGTGATCAACCTCTTTGCACACCGCGCGAGGCAAAAGGCGAAACCGGTCTTCAGCTCGGTGCGGGGTCAGGTCGGAGAAACACAGCTCGCCGCCTGAGACCTGGTTGGATGGACATGCAGAAGGCGCCCGACGGGCGCCTTTTCCATGCGGTGACGAGCGGAGGGGTCCAGCTGGCGCCCGGTCAAAGTTACGAACAACAAGGTCCTGACCGCCTCAGACGGGTACGAAGCGTTCCTCTGCCGGCTCGTAGCATTGCAGGCCACCTTCGCCGATATCGGTCCAGAGGCCGTGCAGGCTCAGGCTGCCTTCGTCGACCGCCGAGGCGATGAAGGGGAAGGTCATCAGGTTCTCCAGCGAGGCGACGACGGCGTGTTTTTCAAGTTGTCGGACCTGCTCGTCCTCGTCCTCGATCTTGGCCACATGATCGTATTTCGGCTTGAGGATATCCATCCAGCGCCCGACAAAGCTCTCCTTGGCCTCCAACTGGGGCGCGTGACCCTTGCACATGTCCAGACACCCGCGAACACCGCCGCATTGCGAATGGCCCAAAACGATAAGGTGCGCGACCTTGAGCACGGTAACCGCGTATTCGACCGCGGCGCTGGTGCCGTGATGGTCGCCATCGGGCAGATAGGGCGGTACCAGATTGGCGACGTTGCGGTGGATAAAGAACTCTCCCTGGTCGGCCCCGAAGATCGACGTCACATGCACCCGGCTGTCACAGCACGAGATCACCATGGCACGCGGCCGCTGGCCCTCGGTCGCGAGGCGTCGGTACCAAACCTGGTTCTCGGCATAGGTTGTCGCCTTCCAGCCATGGTAGCGCTGGACCAGATAATTGGGCAGAGGGCGGGCGAGTTTCATTCTTGTCTTTCCTGTCGCTGACCTGTCGTGACAGCCTCCTTTAGGCCAGTTTGAAAGAAAATTCGAGGTATTTCCCGTCGCAGCGGAAACCTTTTGAAAACCTCTCGCGGAACAGGATGTCGAACGTGTCGTGGGGGCACAGGACTTTGGGGTGAGATGTGGTGGTTGAAGTTATCACGCTTGTGCAAAGCGAGTCCGTTAGGCTGGACCCGGATCGGCTGGGCGGGCTCTATCGACAATTGGGAGATGCCGGGGCCGAGGATGTCGTATGCCGCGCGATCGAGGAATTGGCGGTTCGGCTGACCAAATGCGAACGGCTGTGGCGCGCGCGCGACTGGACAGCGCTGCGCAAATGCGCGCGGTCGCTAATCGCGATCTCGGAACAGATCGGTATGGTGGCGCTGGCCCGCGTTGCCCGGCAGGTCACCGATGCGATCGACAATGGCGACTATGTCGCCACCAGCGCCGTACTCTATCGATTGATCCGCGTGGGCGAGAAATCCCTGACCGAGGTCTGGGACCAGCAGGACCTGTCGATCTAGCCCTGGGAACTGAGGGCTTGCAGGTCGCGGCAGGCCCGATAGTCTGGACCTGTCACCATTTTGGAAAGGTCGCAGATGCCCCTCAGTTTCGTCCCCGCCGACGCAGATGCGCTGCCGCTTCATGTCATCGAACAGGCTGCTCTGGAGGGCTGGCTGCAAGATCAACCGGCGCCCGTCGCCGCCTGGGTCAAGGCGAGCGGGTTTACCGGCGCAATCGGCCAGGCGCTGCCGATTCCGGGCGAGGCCGGTGCGCCCGTCATGGCGCTGGCGGGTTACGGCAGTGCCCAGACCCGCGCCCGCAAACGCTTTGTCCTGGCCGCCGCGGCCGAGAAGCTGCCCGAAGGCATCTGGCGCATCGCATCGGGCCTGCCAGCAGCGCAGGCCGAGGCCGAGTGTTTCGGCTGGCTGATGACCGGATATGCGTTTGACCGGTACAAGGGTCAGTCCCCGGCCAAGGCCCGTCTGGTGGCCCCCGCCGGGGTCGATGCCCCCCGCATCGAGGCGATGGCGGCCGCCGAGGCGTTGACCCGCGACCTGATCAACACGCCGGCTCAGGACATGGGCCCCGATGCGCTGCAAGCGGCGGTCGAGGCGCTTGCGGATGAATTTGGCGCGACCTGCACCGCGATCGTTGGCGACGACCTGCTCAGCCACGATTTCCCGATGATCCATGCGGTCGGACGTGCCGCCGCGCGCGCGCCGCGATTGATCGAACTGCGCCGGGGCGAGAGCGGTCCGAAACTGACGCTGGTGGGCAAGGGGGTCTGTTTCGATACCGGTGGTCTGAACCTCAAGCCGGGCAACAGCATGGCTCTGATGAAAAAGGACATGGGTGGGGCGGCCAACGTCCTGGGCCTGGCGCGGATGATCATGGCGCTGGATCTGCCGGTACAACTCAGGGTGCTGATCCCTGCGGTGGAAAACGCGGTGTCGGGCAATGCGCTGCGACCCGGCGATATTCTGACCTCGCGCAAGGGGCTGACGGTCGAGATCAACAATACCGATGCCGAGGGGCGGTTGGTGTTGGCTGATGCGCTGGCACTGGCGGACGAGGGCGAGCCCGATCTGGTGATCTCGATGGCAACGCTGACCGGTGCCGCGCGGGTCGCGGTTGGCCCCGATCTGGCGCCCTTCTACAGCGATGACGACAGCGCCGCGCAGGCCTTGGCCGAGGCGGCGGCAGGCGCGGCGGATCCGGTCTGGCGAATGCCGTTCCACCCCCCGTATGAAGAGATGATCGAGCCGGGCATCGCAGATCTGGACAACGCACCCGGCGGCGGTTTCGCCGGGTCGATCACCGCCGCGCTGTTCCTGCGCCGCTTTGTCGACGCGCGCTACATGCATTTCGATATCTATGGCTGGCAGCCGGTCAAGGCGCCGGGCCGTCCCAAGGGTGGCGTGGGTCAGGGTCCGCGAGCGCTGTTGGCGGCGCTGCCACGGATGCTGAACCTGTGAGTGGCCCCTGCGTCCTGCGCCCGGTCGTCGACCTGCTGCGCCGCCCGGAGGGGCCGCGAGAACGGCAGGTTCTGCTGGGCGCACGGGTCGAGGTGCTGGAAACTCTGGGTGACTGGGCTCGCATCCGCGCCGAAAAGGACGGCTATGAGGGCTGGCTGCGCGCCGATACTCTGGGCGCAGAGGAGGCGCCGACCCATTGGATCAGTGCGCCCGCAACCCATGCCTATGCCCGCGCCGACCTGAAAAGCCCCGACCTGATGGCGCTGAGTTTCGGGTCACGGGTCAGGGTGCGCGCGGTGTCCGGCCATTTTGCCGAAACGGCGCAGGGCCATATCCCGGTGCAGCACCTGACCCCGATGGGCCAGATTTTGACCGACCCCGTGGCGGTGGCCGAGCTGTTTCTTGGCACGCCTTATCTCTGGGGTGGGGACAGTCGCTGGGGTATCGACTGTTCGGGGCTGGTGCAGGCGGCGCTGCTGGCCTGTGGTCACCCCTGCCCCGGCGACAGCGGCCCGCAATCACGCGCCGTAGGCACCTTGCTGGCGCCTGGCACCCAGCCTCAGCGTGGCGACCTGCTGTTTTGGAGCGGTCACGTGGCACTGGTCGCGGATGCCGACCGCATCCTACACGCCAATGCCAATGACATGGCGGTCGCTTATGAGCCGACCGCCGCGGCAATCGCGCGTATCATCGCGCAGGGCGAAGGGCCAGTGACAGCGCATCGCAGGCCCGCCATCCCCGCTTGAACCCGTGTCTCGGGTTCGGTAGGGACAGAATGCGCGCAATCGGGAGGCATTTATGCAGGACGATCCGAAAACACTGGTTTCCACCGACTGGCTCGCCGCCCATCTGAAGGATCCCGATCTGCGGATTCTCGACGGGTCCTGGCACCTGCCGCATCTGGGACGTGACGCCAAGGCTGAATATGATGCCGCCCATATCCCCGGCGCGCGGTTCTTCGATATCGACGATATCTCGGACCACCGCTCGGACCTGCCGCATATGGTGCCGCCGGTCGAGAAATTCATGTCGCGCCTGCGGGCGATGGGCGTGGGCGATGGCCATCAGGTGGTGGTCTATGACACGCTTGGCCTGCAATCGGCGGCGCGGGTGTGGTGGTTGTTCAAGCTGATGGGGCAGGACAATATCGCCGTGCTGGATGGCGGTCTGCCGAAGTGGCAGGCCGAGGGTCATCCGATCGAGGACCTGCCACCGGTGATCCGTGACCGGCACATGACTGTTCGCGTCCAGAACCACCTGTTGCGGGATGTCACGCAAGTGTCGGCGGCGGCCAAGCTCAATGATCACGAGATCGTCGATGCCCGCTCGGCCGGGCGCTTTGCCGGAACCGATCCCGAACCGCGCCCGGGTCTGCGTGGCGGCCATATCCCGGGGTCGAAGAACGTGCCCTTTGCCACGCTCTTGACCAAGAACGGTACGATGAAATCGCCCGCCGACTGCCGCGCCGTGTTCGAGGCCGCAGGCGTCGACCTGTCCAAGCCGGTGATCACCACCTGCGGCTCGGGCGTGACGGCGGCGATTCTCAGCCTGGCGCTTCAGCGCATGGGCAAGACCGATCACTCGCTTTATGACGGCTCCTGGGCTGAATGGGGTGCCTTCCCGACCCTGCCCGTCGCAACTGGAGAGAACTGATGTTCGAAAACCTCAAGGCGCAGCCTGCGGACAAGATCCTTGCATTGATGCAGATGTACAAGGACGATCCGCGCACCGACAAGATCGACCTGGGCGTTGGCGTCTACAAGAACGCCGAGGGCGTGACCCCGGTGATGCGCGCCGTGAAGGCTGCCGAAAAGATCGTGTGGGAGCAACAGGAGAGCAAATCCTATACCGGGTTGATTGGCGATCCGGCCTATTCGGATGCGATGATCAAGCTGATCCTGGGCGACGCGGTGCCGCGCGCCAATGTCGGCGCTGCGGCCACGCCGGGTGGCACCGGTGCCTGTCGGCAGGCGTTCGAGCTGATCAAGATGGCCAGCCCCGAGGCGCGGGTTTTCGTGTCGGACCCGACCTGGCCCAACCATATCTCGATCCTGAATTATCTGGGCATGACCATGGTGCCCTATCGCTATTTCGATGCCGAAAGCCGTGGGGTCGATTTCGAGGGCATGCTGACCGACCTTGGTCAGGCGCGCGCGGGCGACGTGGTGCTGCTGCATGGCTGCTGCCATAACCCGACCGGCGCGAACCTGAACCTGAGCCAGTGGCAAGAGGTGGTGAAGCTGATCAATGCCAAGGGCCTGGTTGCGATGATCGACATCGCCTATCAGGGCTTTGGCGACGGGCTGGAGGAAGATGCGCAGGGCACCCGGCTGGTGGCCTCGTCGGTCAAGGAATGCCTGATCGCGGCGTCGTGCTCGAAGAACTTCGGTGTCTACCGCGAGCGCACCGGCCTGTTGATGGCGGTGAGCCAGGACAACGGCCAGACCGCGCTGAACCAGGCGACCCTGGCGTTTCTGAACCGTCAGAACTACTCCTTCCCGCCCGATCACGGCGCGCGGGTGGTGACGACGATCCTCAACGATGACGCACTGCGCGCCGACTGGATGGCCGAGCTGGAGGAAATCCGACTGTCGATGCTGGGTCTGCGCCAGCAACTGGCGGACGAGTTGCAGCGTCTGAGCGGCTCGGACCGGTTCGGCTTCATCGCGCAGCATCGCGGCATGTTCTCGCGCATCGGCGCGGCGCCCGAACTGGTCGAGAAGTTGCGGACCGATTTCGGCATCTACATGGTGGGCGACAGCCGGATGAACATCGCCGGGCTGAACGCCAAGACGGTGCCGATCCTGGCCAAGGCAATCATCGACGCGGGGATCTGAACCTGGGTTATGCAAAGGCAAAGGCCGCCCCAACGGGCGGCCTTTTGTCGTTTCAGGGGGCAAAGCCCGGCACGAACTGGTGCAGATAGGCCAGCCATTCGGGCGGCAGCGTGATCTCGTAGAACGCCCCCAGCAACATCGCCACGATCAGCCAGGCGACGGTGATCCCTGCCAGCACGATGCCCCAGAACGCCGCGCGGGCCTGTCCCCGCGCACCCCGGCGCAGCAGGATCAGCCGCAAGGCACAACCCAGATGCACAAACAGGGCAATCACGCCCAGGCTGTAATAGGGGATGAAATACCAGGTGAAGGGCGCGCCGCTCATCACCGAGGCGGGCCAAAAGAAGTTGGTATCCAACCCGTCGACCCAGCGCGCCAACACCAGCGCGATCAGGTGTTCGGTCATGAAATAGAGCACCATCCCGCCCGAAATGACCTGTGCCCGCGCCCAAGGCTCGCGTAACCCGCGCCGGACACGGGCGATCAGCAGCTTCAAGCCCAGACCCATCTGTACCAGTGCCGAGGCCAGAACCAGCGGCTCGGCCACCGGGTTGCGATAGATCAGGCGCAGTGCATCCTGGGTGGCGTCATAGGCGTTCACGCCCCATAGCCCGGACAGGTGGGTGATGAAATGCAGCAGCAGGAAAGCGGCAAACACCGCCCCGTTCCAGCGGTGAATCTTGCGGGCGATCATGGCGCCTACTCCTTGGCAGTCGTGTCTTGCGAAAGCTTGTCGTGGAACCAGGCCAGCGCCTTGGCGGCCTGTTCCGGGGGGGTGTCCTGCATCCCCATCTTCAGGATATCGGCCAGCGTCACACCGGCCAGTTCGCGCCGCCACGCCGCCTCGGCCCGCCACATGGACCGGGCGATGCCGCAGGGGCGCAGGTATTTGTCATCGGCCACGCCGCTGGGCCCGCAGCGGCGGAGCTCGGTGCAGCGGAACTGGCGCTCGGGGCCGTCGATGGCCTGAACCATGTCGAGCAGGGTGATTTGCGCAGGTGGGCGGGCCAGCGCATACCCGCCGCGCGGCCCGCGGCGGGTTTCGACAATGCCCGCCGCCGACAGTTTCTGCATCTGCTTGGCCAGATACGGCTCGGGCAGGTCAAAGAATTCGGCCAGCAACCGCGCGGGCAGGGATGTATCGGGGGGCAGGGCGGCGAGCAGGCTACAGGCATGCGCCGCCCATTCCAGTCCTTCGGTGTGTTTCATAAATACGGATAAAGAATATCCGTAATTGATTCGTCAAGTGTCGGGCACAAAAAAGACCCGGGCACGATGGCCCGGGCAAGGTCTCACCAATGGTGAGGAAGGAAGGTCAGCTTTTCGAGAATTCGGGATAGGCCTCCATGCCCAGTTCCGCCATGTCGAGCCCGTTGATCTCTTCCTCTTCGCTGACACGGATGCCCATGACTGCTTTGAGGATGAACCAGACCACACCCGATACGACAAAGGTGAAAACACCGACCACGATGATGGCATAAAGCTGGGTGCCCAGGCTTGCGTCGCCATTGGTCAGGCAGACCGCGAGCGTGCCCCAGATACCGGCCATCAGGTGCACCGGAATGGCGCCGACCACATCGTCGATCTTGAGCCGATCAAGGAAGGGCACGGCAAAGACCACGATCACGCCGCCCACGGCACCGATCAGGGTGGCCGAGCCCAGGCCCGGGGTCAGCGGCTCGGCGGTGATCGACACCAGGCCAGCCAGCGCGCCGTTCAGCACCATGGTCAGGTCGACCTTCTTGTAGAGCAGCTGCGTCAGCAGCAGCGCCGCAATGGCCCCACCGGCAGCGGCGGTGTTGGTGTTGGCAAAGATGCGGCTGATATCGGCGACGTTCCCAGCGGTATCCATGTACAGCTGCGAGCCACCGTTGAAGCCGAACCAACCCAGCCACAGGATGAACGTGCCCAGCGTGGCCAGCGGCAGGTTCGAGCCCATGAAGGGGATCACGCGACCGTCCTTGTACTTGCCCAGACGCGGACCCAGGATCAGGGCACCGGCAAGTGCTGCCCAGCCACCGACCGAATGCACCACGGTCGAGCCGGCAAAGTCGAGGAAACCCGCACCGTCAAGGAAGCCGCCGCCCCATTTCCACGACGCCTGGATGGGATAGATCAGCCCGGTCAGTACCAGCACGAAGATCAGGAAGGGCCACAGCTTGATCCGTTCGGCCAGCGTGCCCGACACGATCGAGGCGGTGGTGGCGCAGAACATCAGCTGAAAGTAGAAATCCGATCCGACCGAGGCATAGGTCAGGTCGGTCTCGGTATCGGCAAGACCAACCGGTTCCATCGCGGCGGGCGAGAAGGCGCCCAGTACACCGTCGATCGACCAGCCGTCGCCCGGATACATCAGGTTATAGCCGATCAGGTAATACATCAGCGCCGCCAGCGAAAACAGCGCGATATTCTTGGTCAGCTGCATGGTCACGTTCTTCTGGCGCACCAGCCCGGCCTCGAGCATGGTAAAGCCCGCGGCCATCCACATGACCAGAAAGCCCGAGACCAGGAACATGAAGGTGGTGAAGATATAGCCGATTTCCTCGTTCGGCGGGGTAGTGTCCGCTGCGGCCTCCTGGGTCAGGCCCAGCGTGGGCAGCACGATCAGCGCCGCCGCCGGAAGAAGTGTCTTGATAAGCGTCATGGCTTTGGTTCCCTTGGATGATTCTGACGGTCGGCTTACAGCGCGTCGTCGTCGGTTTCCCCGGTGCGCACGCGCAGGGCCTGCTCGACGTCGAGGACGAAAATCTTGCCATCACCGATCTTTCCGGTGCGGGCGGTGCGGGCGATGGTGTCGGCGATCTGCTCGGCCATCTGGTCGGCGACGACCAGTTCCAGCTTGATCTTGGGCACGAAGTTCACGGTGTATTCCGCGCCGCGATAAATCTCGGTATGGCCCGACTGGGTGCCGAAGCCCTTGATCTCGGTGACCATCATGCCGCGTATGCCGGCCTCGGTCAGCGCTTCGCGCACCTCGTCCAGCTTGAACGGTTTGATCGTTGCAATGATCAGTTTCACGTCTTTCCCCTTCGTTCAGCCGGCGTATCCGGCGTGTTTGCACTTGCAGAAAGACAGCGTCAGAGGCGGTTTCGGAACGAAATCTCGGCGAAATCGGGGTCGGAATCGCGGAAAGTTGCACATTTTTTGCACATCTGCGCGCAAGTGCACAAAAAATCATCGGTGATTAAAGGGGAAGATCGGGAAAAACACACCTCAACAGTACTGTCCACCCGCGCTATGGTGCGGCACAGGCAAAGACCGGGCAGAATGGGCATGACGGATTCCAAGCGTCGCAAATCGCAGCTTGTCGCGGACAAGCGATATCAGACCAAGGGCAAACCGGCCGCCAAGACCGGGCCCAAGAGAAAACCCGCGCCCAAGCGCAAGGCGCCACCTCCCAAACGCCCCGGTCGCAGCGGCCCGCTGGGCTGGATCGGGCGGTTCTTTGGCTGGATCTTCGGCCTGATCTGGGGCTTTGCCTGGCGGATCGGGATGATCGTGATGTTGCTGATCGGTTTGGCCGTGGCGCTGGTTTATTCGACCCTGCCTGACGTGACCGCTTTACTGGACGGGCGCGCGCGCGGGTCGGTCACACTCCTCGACCGCGAGGGAGATGTTTTTGCCTGGCGCGGCGACCAGTTCGGCGGGGTAATCACCACAGATACCGTCTCGCCACATCTCAAGAACGCGGTCGTCGCGACCGAGGACAAGCGGTTCTACTACCATGTCGGCATTAGCCCCCGCGGGGTGGCCAGCGCGGTGCGGATCAACCTGCGCGAGGGGCGCGGTCCGCTGTCTGGGCATGGCGGATCGACCATCACCCAGCAGACCGCGAAACTTCTGTGCCTGGGGGTGCCTTTTGACCCCGACGAATGGAAATCCGAAGCGGAGTACGAATCCGACTGCCGTCGCGGTTCGCTGTGGCGCAAGGTCAAAGAGGCCGTTTATGCCCTCGCGATGGAGGCCAAGTACAGCAAGGACGAGATCCTCAACATCTATCTGAACCGTGCCTTCCTGGGTGCTGGCGCGCGTGGTTTCGAGGCCGCTAGCCAGCGTTACTTCGGTAAATCATCGGCCCAGGTGGACCCGGCGGAGGCGGCTATGCTGGCCGGGCTTCTGGTGGCGCCGACCCGCTATGCGCCCACCAACAGCCTGACGCGCTCGCAGGAGCGGGCACGCGTCGTGGTGGCGCTGATGGAAGAGCAGGGATACCTGACCGCTGCCCAGGCCGATGACGCCCGCAACAACCCCGCCCGATTGTCCGAGGCCGCTGCCGCCCAGGCGGGGGGCTACTTCGCCGACTGGGTGATGAGCGAGCTGCCCGACTATTTCGGCGGCAACACAACCGAAGACGTGATCATCCGCACCACGCTTGATCAACGTATCCAGACCTCGGCCGAAGAAGCGATGCGTTTCGTGTTTCAGGAAAAGGTGCGCGATGGGTCCAAGGCGCAGGCCGCAATCGTGGTGATGTCTGCCGATGGGGCGGTGCGCGCCATGGTCGGTGGGCGCGACACAAAGGTCACCGGCGCATTCAACCGCGCCACTCAGGCGGCGCGCCAGACCGGGTCGTCGTTCAAGCCCTTTGTCTATGCGACCGCGCTGGAGCTGGGTCACTCACCGCTGGATACCGTGGTGGATGAACCCTATTGCATAACTATCGCCGGTTCGGGGCAATGGTGCCCCAAGAACTATACCAACAAGCATTATGGTCGGGTCACGCTGGCCGATGCGCTGAAGGACTCGCTGAACGTGCCCGCGGTCAAGGTGGCCGAGGCGATGGGGCTGGACAATGTGCGCAAGGTGGCCAGTGATTTCGGTATCGAAAGCGATCTGGCGGCGGGGCCGGCGCTGGCGCTGGGCGCCTCGGAAAGCTCGCTGATCGAGATGACCGGCGCCTATGCCGGCATCCTGAATGGTGGATCTTCGGTTGAACCTTACGGTCTGACCGAGCTGCGCCTACAGGGCGAGAACGAGGTGCTGATGGCGACCGGAACCGGCATCGGTGAACGGGTGATCAACAAGGACGCCGCCGCGCAGCTGATCTGGATGATGGAAAAGGTGATCTCCGAAGGCTCAGGCCGTCGCGCCGCGTTGCCGGGGCGTCCCGCTGCGGGAAAGACCGGCACCACCCAGGCCGCCCGCGATGCCTGGTTCATCGGCTTTACTGCCGACTACGTGGCCGGTGTTTGGATGGGATATGACGACAACACGCCGCTCAAGGGGGTTACCGGCGGCGGATTGCCGGCCGAGATCTGGCACGAGACCATGATCCGTGTACACGAGGGCACCCCTGTGAATCCGCTGCCGATGCAGGCGCCGCGCCAGCCCAAGCCGATTGCCCAACCCAAACCGCAAGAGCCCAAGGGTGGGTTGGGGCAGGCGGTCGATCAGTTGCTGCGGGATCTGTTCGGTAACTGACAGGTCCGGGCCGGGCGCGGGGTTACCCCGCGCTGGCCAGATCGCGGATCAGCGCGTTCAGGTCGCCCTTGCGTCGATCCAGCATCGAGCCGATCTCGGTGCGCTCGGTCAACAACAGGTTCACCCCTTCGATGAACATGTTGAAGAACTTGTCCTTGCCGGATTTGTCCGAAACCAGAAAGGTCACGTCAAACGGTGCCTGACCTTGCAGCTTGACCGAGGTCTTGACCTCGTAACCTGCCTTGATCTTGCGCGCGGTCTTGACGGTCACCTCACCGCCGATGAACTCGCGGAACCGTTTGCCATATTTGCGCGAGATGTACCCCTGAAACGCCTGGGTAAAGGACCGCAGCTGTGCAGGAGAGGCTGTGCGTGCGTCCGGCCCCAACGCATAGCGCGCCATGATCGGCACATCGCCGTAGCGAACAAACAGTTTCTCGAAATCGCGGATCATCGCACTTTCGGACTTTCCCGAGGCGATGACACGGTTGATCTCGTTCACCACTTCGTTGACTAGCGAGGCCGCGCGTGCCTCGGTCAGGGCCAAGGCCGGCAGCGGCAGTGCCAGCGCGGTAAGGCCGACACAGACGGTGGAAACGAAAGAGCGGCGGGAAAAGAGCTTACTCGGCATAAGGGTCCTCGTAGGGGTCGGTCACTGCGGTAGAACCGGGATCCGCATAGGGGTCGGTGTAGAGACCCAGATAGGCATCCTCGTCATCGCCTGCCAGTTCAAATCGGCGGTTTTGCAGATAGATCAGGCGAAGCTGGGCGTAACTGTCGGAGCTGCCATAGAGAATCGAATCGACTGTATCGGAGTAGAGACCGCGATCACCCAGGCGACGGACCACTTCGGCATAAAGCCCCAGGTTGTTGATCGGACGGGTCGGAGCAAAGTCGACGGGATTTGTGAACAGGTTGACCACCACACCGACCGCGTCGCGCGCCGTCGAGGGCCCATAAAGGGGCAATTCCAGATAGGGCCCCTCGGCCACGCCCCAGACATGCAGGGTTTCGCCGAAATCGGTATCGGCGCGCGGGATCTCGAAATCGCTGGCCGGATCTGCCAGTCCAGCAAAGCCGACGGTCGAGTTCACCACAAAGCGGAACAGCGTGGTGCCCATTTCCTTGGGTTTGCCCTGCAGAAGATAGTCCACCGCCTGTCCCGGCAGCGACAGGTTCTCGGCAAACATGTTGAACGAGTTCACCATCGGACGCGGCACGACGGTGACGTATCCCTTGGCCGCTGGGCGAAAAAGCGCCTTGTCGACCCCCCGGTTGAAGTTGTGTATCGAGCGATTTGTGTTTTCATAGGGGTCATGGACCCGGCTACCACCATCCGATTCCGGTGCGGGTCCTGTGCATGCGGCCAGAATCGCAATCAATGATACCAGGCTGACCCTGACAAAGGAGGTGGAGAATTTGGACATGTCGGTCTCGGTATGTAACCTACGAGTTTATTTGCGATTTGGGCTTGAAATCAGCGCGACTACGATGTGTTTCTGCGGATGCATTGGAGACACATAGTTTATCTTCCGTCGATTTGAAACAGGGTCGGTTCTACCCCGCCCTTTGGATATCGTAAATGTGTCCACAAAGGGACGCCCAAGAATTGGAACCGAGGTGACATGAAACCAAAATCACATCTGCACGGTGCCGAAGAGCTGCGCGCAGCGCGCCGGCAAAGCCGGGGCCTCTATTGGTTTGTCGCCTTGTTCAGCTTCTTTGCCAACCTTCTGATGCTGACCGGGCCGCTTTACATGTTGCAGGTCTATGACCGCGTTTTGGGCAGCCGCTCAGAACAGACCCTGGTCGCGTTGTCGCTGCTGGTGGTTTTCCTTTATGGTGTCATGGGCATACTGGATTACACGCGGGGCAGGGTGATGTCGCGCGCCGGTGCACGGTTTCAGGAGGCACTGGACCATCGTGTGTTCGATGCCATGGTGCGGCGCTCGGCGGTGGCACAGGATCCGCTGGCGCAGACCGGGTTGGCCGATCTGGAGTCTGTACAACGTTTCATCGCCTCGCCGGTTGCGATGTCGATCTTTGACTTGCCATGGACGCCGATCTTTCTGTTTGCGATCGCCATTTTTCACCCGTGGCTGGGCTTGCTTGCGCTTGTAGGCGGAGTCCTGCTGATTGCGATAACCGGGATTAACCAGCTGGTTTCGCGCAAACCTGCCTTGCATGCGGCCATCGCCTCGAACCAGGCGGCCAAAATGGGCGAAGAGATAAGGACCGAGGCGGAAACCATTCAATCCATGGGCATGAGAGGGGCCGCGTTCGGCCGCTGGCGCAAATCTCGGGTCGCTTCTTTGAAGGATGGATTGAGTGCCAGTGACGTCCTGGGCAGTTTCTCGACCCTGACGAAAACGCTGCGCCTGTTCCTGCAATCCGCCATGTTGGGCCTGGGGGCCTATCTTGTGCTCCAGGGTGAAGTGACGCCGGGCGCGATGATCGCTGCCTCGATCCTGATGGGGCGCGCATTGGCGCCGGTCGAGATGATCGTAAACCAGTGGCAGGTTGTGCAGCGTGCGCTCAAAGGTTGGTCGAACTTGAGTGAGTTGCTGGAAAAGGTTCGGCCGGAAAACAAACGCATGGACCTGCCGAAACCCAAGGCCAAACTGGATGTTCAGTCGTTGACCGTCGTGCCCCCTGGGGACACGAGGGCGCAGCTCAAAACTGTCAGCTTTACGGTGCAGCCGGGGCAGGCGGTCGGGGTGATCGGCCCTTCGGGATCAGGTAAGTCGACGCTGGCGCGCGCGCTGACCGGGGTGTGGAAACCTGCGGGTGGGACAGTGCGGCTGGATGGTGCGGCGATCGAGCAATACGATCCTGACGTGCTGGGTCAGCACATCGGCTATCTACCTCAACGGGTGCAACTGTTCGAGGGTACGATCGCCGAGAATATCGCCCGTCTCAGCGGGGAACCCGACGCGAAAAAGGTAGTCGAAGCCGCGACCAAGGCCGCAGTGCATGACATGATCCTGCAGTTGCCCGATGGCTATGACACGCACATAACGGCCGGGGGCGGGCGCCTGTCGGGCGGCCAGATGCAACGGGTTGGCCTGGCTCGCGCGTTGTACGACGATCCCGTGATCGTCATTCTGGATGAGCCGAATTCGAATCTCGACAATGAAGGCTCGATAGCGCTGAACAAGGCTATAAAGACTCTGAAAGAGGCCGGGAAATCTGTGTTGATTATGGCTCATCGCCCGGCGGCGATTGCGGAATGTGACATGTTGCTGGTGCTCGATCACGGCGTCCGAACCGCATTTGGTCCCAAGGATCAGGTCCTGCGAGAGATGGTGACCAACCACCAGGCCCTCAAAACCAACAAGACAATGGGGGGCGTCCGATGAGCGCGCAAGAAATCTCTGCCCGAAAGCCGATCATCCTTGGTCTTATCGGGCTGGTGGTGCTTGTAGGAGGCTTTGGAACTTGGGCCGTACTGAGCCAGATAGCTGGAGCGGTGGTGGCCGGTGGGCAGATCGAGGTCGATCGGAATCGACAGGTGGTGCAGCATCTCGACGGTGGTGTGGTCGCAGAAATCCTGGTGGACGAGGGCGATACCGTGCCCGAGGGCCAGACCCTGATCCGGCTAGACGCCAATCTGCTGACCTCGCAACTGTTGATCACCGAGGGCCAGCTGTTCGAGCTGATGGCCCGGCGCGGTCGGCTGGAGGCCGAACGTGACAGCAATTCCGAGATCATCTTCGACGACGAATTGCTGGAGGCTGCGCGCGCGCGCGCCGAAGTCGCCGAATTGCTCGACGGGCAGGAACGCCTGTTCCGTGCCCGGCAGGAATCGGTCACCAAGGAAACCGAACAGCTTGAAAAGCGGCGCGGTCAGATCGGCAACCAGATCGAAGGGATCGTGGCGCAACAGCGCTCGCGCCGCTCGCAGCTGGAGCTGATCGAAGAGGAACTGACCAGCCAGCAATCGCTGCTGGACAAGGGGCTGGCCCAGGCCGGACGGGTGTTGAGCCTGGAGCGCACCAAGGCAGAGCTTGAGGGTTCGTTGGGCGAGCTTATTGCCTCGCAGGCGCAGCAAGAGGGTCGTATCACTGAAATCGACATCGAGATCCTGAAACTGGGGACACGCCAGCGCGAGGAGGCGATCACCCGGTTGCGTGATCTGCAATATCGCGAACTGGAACTGGCCGAACAGCGCCGCTCGCTTCTGGAGCAGCTCTCGCGGCTGGATATCAAGGCGCCGGTGTCCGGCATCGTCTATGGCTTGCAGGTGCATACGCCGCGCTCGGTAATCCGGCCCGCCGAGCCGGTGCTATTCCTGGTGCCTCAAGACCGCCCACTGGTGATCGCGGCCAAGGTTGAAACCATCCATATCGACCAGATACACGTTGACCAGCCGGTCACGCTGCGGTTCTCGGCGCTGGATCAGCGCCTGACGCCGGAACTGATCGGCACGGTCATGCAAATCTCGGCCGATGCCTTTGTCGACGAGGCCAGCCGAGCCTCCTATTACCGGGTCGAGATCGAGCTGAACGAGGGGGAGACCGACAAGCTGCCACCGGGCGCCGCCCTGATCCCGGGTATGCCGGTCGAGGCCTTTATCCGTACCGCCGACCAGTCGCCGATCTATTATTTAGTCAAGCCGCTGGCGGACTATTTCACCAAGGCGTTCCGGGAAACCTGATCTTTGGCCCTTTTCGTGGCGGACGTTCCCGGCTAGCGTCCGCCCGTCAATGCGAACAGGAGGACGCACGCCATGGGATATGAGGACAAGCTGGCCAGCCTGGGGGTGACCCTGCCCAATGCGCCGGCACCAGCGGCCAACTACGTGCCTTTCGTCAAGATCGGCAATACCGTCTATGTCTCGGGTCAGATCTCGAATGACGAGAATGGCCTGATCACCGGCAAGCTGGGCGATGACATGGAGGTCGATGCCGGTGCCGCCGCCGCCAAGCGCTGTGCGATCAACCTGTTGGCGCAGGTCAAGGCCGCCTGTGGCGGGGATCTGGATCAGCTGTTGCGTGTTATCAAGCTGACCGGCTTTGTGAATTCGACCGCCGATTTCACCGCGCAACCGCAGGTGATCAACGGCGCCTCTGATTTCCTGGTCGAGGCGCTGGGCGATGCTGGACGGCATTCGCGTTCGGCCGTCAGCGCTGCTGCGCTGCCGTTGGGCGTTGCGGTCGAAATCGAAGGTATCTTCGAGGTCAAATGACGCCTGAACTGCCCGCCGCGCTGCTGGGGAGACCCATCGCCCATCGCGGATATCACGACATCGCCGCCGGACGGCCCGAGAACAGCCGCGCGGCCATCCGCGCGGCGATCGAGGCTGCCTATGGGATCGAGATCGACCTGCAACTCACGCGCGACGGGCAGGCGATGGTGTTCCACGACTATGACATGGACCGGCTCACAGGCCGGTCCGGCCCGATCCGCCAGATCTCCGCTGCCGAGGCCGCTGGAATTGCGCTGTTGCATGGCGATGGCGAGGGCATCCCGACGTTGACCGAAATCCTCGACCTGGTGGCTGGTCGGGTGCCGTTGCTGATCGAACTCAAGGATCAGGATGGCGGCATGGGGCCGGATGTGGGGCCGCTGGAACAAGCCACCGCCGAGGCGTTGAGTGGATATCACGGTCCGGTTGCGGTCATGTCCTTCAACCCGCACAGTATCGCGGCAATGGCGCGGTTTGCCCCTGACCTGCCGCGCGGGCTGGTGACCAGCGCCTATGACCCCGCCGAATGGCCGCTGTCGCTGGCGACCTGCGAGCGGCTGCGCGACATCCCCGATTACGACCGGGTTGGCGCCAGCTTCATCAGCCACGAGGTCGAGGACCTTGCCCGCCCGCGCGTGGCCGAGTTGAAGTCTCGTGGTGTGCCGGTTCTATGCTGGACGGTCCGCTCGGCAGAGCAAGAGGCCGAGGCGCGCCGGGTCGCCGACAATGTCACCTTCGAGGGCTACGCGGCTTGATCCCTTCGCGCGCCAGCACAGATTAACCGGCAAGGAGGCCGGCATGGATCAGGCGCAGATCAAGGTTCAGATAGTGCCGTCGTTGACAGCGATCGCGGCGGCGGACTGGGATGCCTGCGCCTGTCCCGAAAGTGCCGATGGCGGCCCGCCGCGTGACCCGTTCACCACCCACCGTTTCCTGAGCGCGCTGGAGGAGAGCGGATCGGTCGGGCGCGGCACCGGCTGGCAGCCGCAATACCTGAGCGCCCATCTGGATGGCATGATGATCGCCGTCGCGCCGATGTATGTGAAATCCCACAGCCAGGGCGAATACATCTTCGACCACAGCTGGGCGCATGCCTATGAACGGGCAGGCGGGCACTATTACCCCAAGCTGCAGATTACGGTTCCGTTCACACCCGCGACCGGCCGGCGCCTGCTGGTGCGTCCGGGATATGAAGGTATCGGCCAATCGGCGCTGGTGCAGGGCGCGGTACAACTGGCGGCCAACAACAATGTCTCCAGCCTGCATGTCACTTTTTGCACCGAGGCAGAGGCCGAAGCAGGCGCCGAAATGGGGCTGATGCACCGGGTCTCGCAACAGTTTCACTGGGTCAATGACGGCTATGTCGATTTCGACGGTTTTCTGGCGGCCTTGTCGTCGCGCAAACGCAAGGCAATCCGCAAGGAACGCGCCCAGGCGCAGGGCTTCGGTGGCCAGATCCGTGCGTTGACCGGCAGTGATCTCAGACCTGAACACTGGGATGCGTTCTGGCGCTTCTACCAGGATACCGGCGCGCGCAAATGGGGCTCGCCCTATCTGACGCGGGCGTTTTTCGACATCGCGCATCGGACCATGGCCGATGACATGGTGCTGGTGCTGGCCGAACGCGACGGGGTTCCGGTGGCGGGCGCGCTGAACTTCATCGGGCGCGAGGCGCTTTTCGGCCGTTATTGGGGTTGCGTCGAACATCACCCCTGCCTGCATTTCGAACTGTGCTATTATCGCGCCATCGACTGGGCCATCGCCCATGGTCTGGCCCGGGTCGAGGCCGGGGCGCAGGGCGAGCACAAGCTGGCGCGCGGCTATCTGCCGGCGGTGACGCACAGCCTGCATTGGGTTGGCGACCCGGGCTTTGCCGATGCGGTGGCCCGGTATCTGGAGGCGGAGCGCGCGGCAGTGGATGAAGAGATCGAGATCTTGACCGATTACGGCCCATTCAGACGGGCACAAGTAGAGGAGCGGGAATGACCGAACGTTTGTCCGAAGAAACCCGGGGGCCGCTGTTGGGGCCGCTCTTTGCCAATGGCTGGACCATGGTCGATGGCCGCGATGCGATTGCCAAGACCTTTGCCTTTGACAATTTCGTCGAGGCGATGGGCTGGATGATGCGGGTGGCGATCTGGGCCGAGAAATGGAACCACCATCCCGAATGGTCCAATGTCTATGGCCGGGTCGCGGTGGTGCTGACCACCCATGATGTCGACGGGCTGAGCGCGCTGGACGCCAAGCTGGCTCGCAAGATGGACAGCCTCTGCTAGCGCGTCGCGTGTTTCCCACCCCGCGCCGCCGTCCGCTCGGCCTGGCGCATCAGCTTCTGAAAACTGGGACAGTCCAGATGTGACGGCGCCGGGCAATCGGCGACGTGTCTGAGTGTATCCTGTAACAGTTGCAGGCGCCGGATCTGACGGCCCAGATCGTCGGCGCGCGCGTGCAATTCGTCGCGGGGCAGGTCGGGGCGCCCGTCCGCGCCCAGCATCCGAGCAATCTCGGGCAGGCTGAACCCGGCCGCCTTGCCCATCGAGATCAGGGTCAGCCGCAGCAGGGTCTGTGGTCCGTATTGCCGCCGTAGCCCCTTGCGCCCGATGGGTGCAACCAGCCCCTGTTCCTCGTAATAGCGCAGCGTCGAGGGCGGTACGCCCGATTGCGCGGCAACCTCGCCGATATCCAGAATTTTCACGCTTGACCTCAAGTTGGCTTGAATTCGCAGAGTGCGCGCCTGATGCGAATGGATCAAGAGGTCGATCATGAAATCCCCTGTCGAAGTCCCCCCTGCCCAAGCGATCTGGCGCGACCGGCGGGCGCAGGCGCTGCTGTTGGCGGCCACGCTGACCATCATGGCAAACGCCACTATCAGCCCGGCCCTGCCCGGGCTGGCGCGCGAGTTCGCCGATCATCCACAAGTCGATTTGTTGACCCGCCTGCTGGTGCCTGCGCCCTCGCTTGCGGTGGTGTTCGTCGCGCCGCTGGTCGGGGTGCTGTCCGACCGCATCGGGCGGCGCGGCTTGCTTGTCTGGGGTATCGCCCTCTTTGTTCTGGCGGGCAGTGCCGGGTTGCTGCTGCCGAGCTTGGAGAGCATGCTGGTAAGCCGCTTGATTCTGGGTATCGCGGTGGCCGCGATCATGACCACACAGACCGCACTGATAGGGGACTACTTCAGCGGTGCGGCGCGGGTGGCACTGACCGGCTTGCTGACCTCGGCGCGCAACTTTGGCGGTTTCTTTTTCATCTCGTCCGCCGGGGTGCTGGCCGCACTGTCACCCCGGCTGCCCTTTGCCATCTACGCTTTGCCGCTGCTGGTCCTGCCCTTTGTCCTGCAATCCTTGCCGCGTCCTGCCCAGCAGCCGATTACGCAGGAGGGAGATGCGCCAGAGGCGGACGGGCACCCGCAATGGCGGCTGATCCTGACTGGCCTCTTGCTGCTCCAGATGGTCACAAACATGACCTTCTTCATCATGCCGACGCAGATCCCGTTCTATCTGGACGCTCTCGGCCATGACAGCGCGGTAATGACCGGCACGGTGCTGGGCCTGCTGACGCTGGCCGGGGGGCTGGCCGCGCTGGTCTATGGCCGACTTGCCGCCCGGTTGGGTGTGAGCGGGAGCTGGACGCTGGGATATGGTGCCATGGCGACGGGCATGGCCGCCATCGGGGCCCAGGCGGGGCTTCCCGCGATGTTGGCCGGGGCGGTGTGCATCGGGATCGGCTTTGCCTGGGTGCTGCCCGCATTTGTGACTGTGATGCTGGCGATTGCCCCGGCACGGCGCCGGGGGGCCGCCGGTGGTCTGCTGACCACCGCCATCTTTCTGGGCCAGGTCCTGTCACCCTTCCTGAGTCTGCCCATCATCGCCGCCATAGGCTTTGACGGGCTCTACCTGGGGGCCGGGGTGCTGCTGGCAACGATCAGCGCGCTGGCGCTGATCGGTTGTGTCTTGCAGCGCAGGCGCATTCGCGGCCACGCGGTCTGAGATGTCAGATCTGCTCCAGCAGTTCCTCGCCCACAGTCAGCTTGCAGGCGCCGGCCTCTTCCTCGAGGTTCAGCACCTTGACCACCCCATCCTCGGCCATCAGGGCAAAGCGCTGGCAGCGGTCGTAGAGGCCCACAACCGGCGCGCTGAATGCCAGCCCGATGGCCTTGGTGAACTCGGCAGTCGGGTCGGCCAGCATGGTGATACCGGCCTCGGCCGCGCCGCTTTGCTGGCCCCATGCCGTCATCACGAACGGGTCGTTCACGGAAACGCAGATCACCTCGTCCACGCCCTTGTCGGCCAGGGCCTGACGGGTACGGATGAAGCTGGGCAGATGTGTCATGGAACAGCCACGGGTAAAGGCGCCCGGCAGGCCGAACATCACCACCTTGCGGCCCTTGAGCTTGGCGCCAAGATCGACCGTCTCGGGGCCCTTGTCACTGAAGACCATGAATGTGGCGTCCGGCAGCGTATCTCCGACTGAAATCATCCTCGTGAACCTCTCTGTTGGATTTGCGGAACTCGTCCCTCCGGCATATAGCTGTCAGATATGACAAGGCCATGGGAAAAAGCGGGGCGGGCAGAGTGATGAGCCATATCGTTGTGATCGGTGCCGGACAGGCGGGGGCGTCTCTGGTCGCGCGGCTGCGCAAGGACGGGTTTGCGGGAGAGATCACCCTGATCGGCGCCGAAGCGGTTCCGCCCTATCAGCGCCCGCCGCTCAGCAAGGCCTATCTGCTGGGCGAGATGGAGAAAGAGCGGCTGTTCCTGCGGCCCGAGAGTTTCTATGCCGAGCAGAACATCACCTTGCGGTTGGACGCACGGGTGAGTGCCATCGACCCGGCGGCCAAGACCGTTTCGCTGGGTGACGAGGTCATCTCTTACGACCAGCTGGCGCTGACCACCGGGTCCGAACCGCGGCGCCTGCCCGCTGCCATCGGTGGCGATCTGGCGGGTGTGCATGTGGTGCGCGACCTCGCCGATATCGACGCAATGGCCCCTGCGGTGACCGAAGGCGCCCGCGCCCTGATCGTTGGGGGCGGGTATATCGGCCTTGAGGCTGCTGCCGTCTGTGCCAAGCGCGGGGTGAAGGTTACACTGGTCGAAATGGCCGACCGCATCCTGCAACGGGTCGCGGCGCCTGAGACCAGCGCCTATTTCCGCGCGCTTCATACCGGCCACGGGGTCGATATCCACGAGGGTGTGGGCCTGACCCGACTGACCGGCGCGCAAGGCCGCGTGAGCAGCGCGGTGCTGACGGACGGAAGCGAATTGCCGGTCGATTTCGTGGTGGTTGGCGTCGGCATCGCCCCAGCCACGGCTCTGGCCGAAGCGGCGGGTCTGGCGATCGAAAACGGCATCCGCACCGATGCGCAGGGCCGCACCTCGGACCCGTCGATCTGGGCGGCGGGCGATTGTGCCTCGTTCCCCTACAAGGGCGGGCGCATCCGGCTGGAAAGCGTGCCCAACGCCATCGACCAGGCCGAAACCGTGGCACAGAACATGCTGGGCACGGGCAAGGATTATGTGGCGCAGCCGTGGTTCTGGTCTGACCAATATGACGTCAAATTGCAGATCGCCGGGCTGAATACCGGCTATGACCGGGTGGTGACCCGTCCAGGCGAAGGGCAGACGGTGTCTTTCTGGTATTACACCGGTGACCAGCTGGTGGCGGTCGATGCGATGAACGACCCGCGCGCCTATATGGTGGGCAAGCGGCTGATCGACAGTGGCAAGACCGCCGATCCGGCCGTCGTGGCCGACCCGTCGGCGGACCTGAAGCCGCTGCTCAAGGCGTGAGGATCATCGCGGGCGCATTCCGGGGCCGGGCGCTGGCCTCGGTCGGCAAGGGCGATGCGGGCGCGCATCTGCGCCCCACCACCGACCGCGTCCGCGAAAGCCTGTTCAGCGTGCTGACCCATCTGAATGTGATCGAGGGCGCGCAGGTGCTCGACCTGTTTGCGGGTACCGGCGCGCTGGGGCTCGAGGCACTGTCGCGCGGGGCCGCGCATGTCACATTCGTCGATGACGGCCGGGTGGCGCAGGGGCTGATCACCAAGAACATCTCGCTGACCGGCAGCGGTGACAGCACCACGCTGATCCGCCGCGATGCCACCCGCCTTGGCCCCAATCCCGGCGCGCCCTGCGGCCTGATCTTTCTCGACCCGCCCTATGGCAAGGGAATCGGCGCGCGCGCCCTTGCGGCAGCGTTGGCTGGCGGCTGGGTGGCTGATGACGCCCTGATCGTGTGGGAGGAAAGCGCCCCCATGCCCGCGCCCCAAGGGTTCACCCTTCATGATACCCGCAAATATGGTGATACCCACATATCCCTGATGTGGCGGGATGTTTCAGGGTGAAACAGGATCGGCATGCCGTCGCTTGCTGCTGATTTGCCCCTACGCCCTGGCCGCGATAGACCTCGTTTGGATAACTCGGAGCACCTCATGCGACATGAACTGGTGATATTCGATTGTGACGGGGTTCTGGTAGACAGCGAGCCAACGTCCAACCGGATAATGGCGGAAAACCTGACGCGGCATGGGCTGCCGCTGACCGCGGAACAGTCGATGGAACTGTTCGTTGGCTGTTCCATGGCCGGGGTAAGGGAAAAGGCGATCAGCCTGGGTGCAGATCTGCCACATGATTGGCTAGAGCAGGTCTATTCCGAGGAATACGCCTGCCTTCGAAAGGGTGTGCCGCTGGTGTCCGGTATCCCGGAATTGCTGAAAAGGTTGGATGCCGCTGGCATCAGCTGTTGCGTGGCCTCCAACGGCAGCGAAGGCAAAATGCGCATCACACTGGGCCAAAACGGGCTGTGGGAGCGGTTCCATCCCAACGCCATGTTTTCAGCGCATGAACTTGGTGTTTCCAAGCCTGATCCGGGTCTGTTCCAGACCGCTGCCAGACAATTCCAGGTGCAGGCAAGGGATTGCGTGGTGATTGAGGACAGCACCAGCGGTGTGACCGCCGCTATTCGGGCCGGAATGCGCTGCCTTGGCTATGCCGCCCATGACGACGGCGCGCGGCTGCGCGAACTCGGGGCCGAGGTGTTTCACGAAATGGCCGAGGTTCCGGCGCTGCTGGGACTCTGACAGGCGCGCTCGCGCGCACCCTTCCAGCGTCTGCGCGCCTTGTCTTTCCTCTTGCCATAAATATCCCGGGGGTCCGGGGGCTGGCCCCCGGTTCCAACCTGGTCAGGCGTAGGTCGGATGGAACTTGCCGCCCGGCGACAGGGTAAAGATCTCGACCCCGTCTGCCGTCACGCCCACCGAATGCTCGAACTGTGCCGAAAGAGACTTGTCGCGGGTGACCGCGGTCCAGTCATCGGCCAGCGTCTTGGTCTCGGGACGGCCCAGGTTCACCATCGGTTCGATGGTAAAGAACATACCCTCTTCCAGCACCGCGCCGGTACCGGGACGGCCGTAATGCAGCACGTTGGGTGGGGCATGGAACACCTGGCCCAGCCCGTGACCGCAGAAATCGCGTACCACCGACATGCGATGCGCCTCGACATAGGTCTGGATCGCGTGGCCGATGTCGCCAAACGTGTTGCCCGGCTTGACCATCTCGATGCCTTTGAACAGCGCGTCATGGGTGACCTGGATCAGCCGTTCGGCCTTGCGCGGCAGCTTTCCCGCCACATACATCCGGCTTGTGTCGCCGAACCAGCCGTCGACGATCACGGTCACGTCGATGTTCAGGATGTCGCCATCGCCCAGACGCTTGTCGCCGGGAATCCCGTGGCAGACCACATGGTTGACCGAGATGCAGCTGGCGTGCTGATAGCCCTTGTAGCCGATGGTCGCCGATTTCGCGCCGGCCGCCTCAACCATCTCGGTGATGATCCGGTCAATCTCGCCCGTGGTCTGTCCCGGAAAGACATGTTCCGCGACATCGTCCAGGATGCGCGCCGCGACTGCCCCTGCGGCATGCATGCCGGCAAAGTCCGCGGGTTCGTAGATGCGGATGCCATCCTTGGTCAGGCGGCCACGATGTTCCTTCATCGGTGCGGGGCTCCATTTGTTGCGCGCGGAACCCTATTTAGGCTGCTTGCGCAGAAAGTGCCAGAGGTCGCAGGGTCGCAATATGTCAAAGCATCTCGGCGATTTCGACCCCTTCGGGCGAGATATGGGTCGACAAGATCAGCTTTTCCACACCCTGGCTCCGGGCAGTTTCAAAGGCGCGCGCGTAGGTCGGGTCGATATCTGCGGCCAAAGAGAAGCTGTCGCAATCGGAGCGCTGCACGAGATAGAGCATGATCGCCCGATGCCCCTGCCGCGCGACCGTGGCCAGTTCCGCCAGATGCTTTGCACCGCGCGCGGTCACGCTATCGGGAAACTCTGCCAGCCCAGGCTGGCGGCATAGCGTTACGCTTTTCACTTCGACATAGGCGTCCGGCAGGCCGGGCTGGCTGAGCAGAAAGTCGATACGGCTGTTCTGGCCGTATTTAACCTCGGGCCGGACCGTTTCATAGGCGGCAAGCGCCGGGATGGCGCGGCGCTCGAGCGCACCCTTCAGCGCCCGGTTCGGGACCGAGGTATCGACGCCGGTGAAATGGCCGTTCTCGTGATCTACTAAACGCCAGCCGAATTTCAGCTTCTTCTTCGGATCGTCATTGGGCTCCAACCAGATTTTGGTTCCGGGTTCCGCCAGCCCCATCATCGACCCGGGATTGGCGCAGTGGGCGGTTACCTCGCGCCCGTTCTCCAGCCGGCAATCGGCCAGAAAGCGTTTATAGCGGCGGATCAGACGGGCGGGGACAAGAGTTGTTTGAAAGCGCATGATACCGGGCCTATACCTGCGGCAAGGGTCGATCAAGAGAGAGGGCGCCATGCCAAACCCAACCGCCGCCATGCTGGTCATCGGGGACGAGATCCTGTCGGGCCGAACCCGCGACGCCAACACGCACCACCTGGCCGGGGAACTGACCAAGCACGGGATCGACCTGAAAGAGGTGCGGGTCGTCAGCGACGATGCGCCCGCCATCGAAGCGGCGGTCAAGGCTCTGTCAGACGGGTTCGACCATGTGTTCACCAGCGGTGGCATCGGTCCCACTCATGACGACATCACCGCCGACTGCATCGCTCGCGCCTTTGGCGACCATATCGACATCCGCGCCGATGCGCGCGCCCTGCTCGAGGCGCATTATGCCAAGACCGGGCTGGAGTTGAACGCGGCCCGCCTGCGCATGGCCCGTATCCCTGACAGTGCCACGTTGATCGACAATCCGGTCAGCACGGCGCCCGGTTTCACCATCCGAAATGTGCATGTCATGGCCGGTGTCCCCAGCGTGTTTCAGGCGATGGTCGCCAGTATCCTGCCGACACTGACCGGCGGTGAGCCGTTGTTGTCGCAGACCCTGCGCATCGACCGGGGCGAGGGCGACATTGCCGCCACCCTGACACAGCTTGCGGCGGACTTTCCCGATCTGACGATTGGGTGCTACCCGTTCCAGATCAACGGGGCGTTCGGTGCCAATGTCGTAGTGCGGGGCACGGATGGTGCCCGGATCGACGCGGCAGTGACCCGGCTTGCGCGGGAGACCGCGCAATGACGCCTGACTGGTTCGCGGTAGTCGATGCGACTTGGCCCGCCGCCGACAGCCGGACAGACGGCACCCTGACCCTGCGCGAGGGGAGTGGCGGCGGCAAGCGGGTCTCTGCCGCCTCTGCCTCGGGTGCGGTTTCCGAGGTTCAGATCGATGCCGCCGAGGCCGCGATGCGGCAAATGGGTCAACCACCGCTTTTCCAACTGCGCCCCGGTGACGAGGCACTGGATGCGTCACTGGCAGGACGCGGCTACTCCATCGTCGATCCGGTCAATATCTATGCCTGTCCCGTCACCCAGCTGACCGATACCCCGATCCCGCGTGTGACCGTCTTTGCCCTGTGGGAGCCGCTGGCCATCATGCGCGAGTTGTGGGCCGAGGGCGGCATCGGACCCGGGCGGCTGGCGGTGATGGACCGGGTCACCGGGCCCAAAACCGGCCTTCTGATGCGGCATCGGGACAAGCCGGGCGGTGTCGCGTTTGTCGCTATCCATGACGGCGTCGCCATGCTCCATGCGCTTGAGATTCCGCCGAACCAGCGCCGTCAGGGTCTGGGCCAATGGGCGATGCGCGGCGCGGCCTTTTGGGCGATGGACAACGGCGCGCATACTCTTAGCGTGGTCTGCACCAAGGCGAACGAGGGCGCCAATGCGCTCTACCGCTCTCTCGGCATGGAGATCGTCGGAGAGTATCACTATCGCCTGCTGGAGGAGAAAGAGACCGCATGACCGACCAGACCCGCCCCACCGCGCTGGACCTGCCGATGGTGGACCCGTTGCCGCCGGAAACGCAGAAATACTTCGATATCTGTGTCGAGAAACTGGGCATGGTGCCCAATGTCCTCAAGGCGAACGCGTTCGACATTGCCAAGCTCAATGCCTTTACCGCGATGTATAACGATCTGATGCTAGCACCCAGCGGCCTGAGCAAGCTGGAACGCGAGATGATCGCGGTTGTGGTTTCGTCGATCAACAAGTGTTTCTACTGCCTGGTCGCGCATGGCGCTGCCGTGCGGCAGTTGTCGGGCGACCCGAAACTGGGTGAGATGCTGGTGATGAACTATCGCGTGGCGCCGCTGGATGCGCGTCAGCGCGCGATGCTGGATTTCGCCGCCAAGATGACAACCGCCAGCGCCGAGATCGAGGAGGAGCATCGCCAGGCCCTGCGCGATGTGGGGTTCAGCGACCGTGACATCTGGGACATCGCCAATGTCGCCGGTTTTTATAACATGTCGAACCGGGTCGCCAGCGCCACGGCGATGGTGCCCAATGACGAGTATCATTCACAATTCCGATGATCGCCAGGCTTGCCCTCTGCGCCGCACTGGCGGCGACACCTGCACTGGCGCAGGAGTTGAGCCTGACCTTGCCGCAGGGTAGCCGGCAACTGACCGAGCGTATTCGCGCGCTTGACAGCTATGCCTTGCCGACCGGTGTGCACGGGGCCGAGGGGCTGCCTTCGGTCCTGCTCGAAGGACGGATCGAAAAACGCACCTGGCGGATCAGCATCGGGTCCAAGACCACCTTGCAGGTCTTCGCCCCGCTGCGTGACCAGATACTTGAGGCCGGATACGAGATCCTCCTCGATTGCCCGGCCGAGAACTGCGGCGGCTTCGATTTCCGCTTTGCGACCGAGGTGGTGCCGAGCCCCGACATGTATGTGGCGGTGCGTGACTATCGGTTTTTGTCGGCGATGCGTGGGGACGAGGCGCTGAGCCTTTTGGTCAGCCGCAATCCGCCCGATGCATATGTACAGCTGATCCAGGTGTTTCCAGCCGGGTCGGTGGTGCTTGACCCTATCGCAGTCGAGAAACCCGCTGCAGCCGCTGTGCCGCTCGACCTTGCCGGGCGCCTTCAGACCCGTGGACGGGTGATTCTCTCTGGACTCGACTTCGCCACCGGATCGGATGCTCTGGGCGAAGGGCCTTTTGACACGCTGGCTGAACTGGCGCAGTTGCTGCTGCGGGATGGCGGTATGCGCCTGGTTCTGGTCGGGCACACCGACAACATCGGCAGTCTGGAGACCAACATCGACCTGTCCCGCCAGCGGGCCGAGGCGGTGCGGGCCCGGCTGATCGAGCAGTACGACATCCGGCCGGAGCAGTTGCAGGCGCAAGGAGTTGGATACCTAGCGCCTGTCGCCTCGAACCTGACCCTGGAAGGGCGCGAGGCCAACCGGCGGGTCGAGGCGGTGCAAGTTTCGCCGTAGGGTCCGGACTTCGGTAACGGGGGAGTCCCAGTCAAGCCATTTTGCTCAGAACAATTGATCCGCCATAGCGGTTCCTTTGATATTCTTGGTGCCCGCCCTGGCTTTTGTCGCGGCTTTCGGCTGAGACCCTTGGGGTACATGCTTCGGTTCGTGGTCAGCGCGGCGGCTGCCAACATGACGCTGGTTCGATAAATTTCCGATGTGCCCTTCTCATAGGCGTGCTTGACGGAGGCAGCGACAATCCAGACCCCGGCATCATCGGAACCACGTCCCTGCGGGTCCTCGAAAGCCTGCAATCAAGCAGGCAACTGGTGGGATATCATTCTGTCAGACAAGGTTCGATGCCGCATCTGATTGGAAGGTTGAGCCATCAACCCAAATCCGATGAAGAATGACCGCGATGCGGTGTGCGAGGGCGACCATCGCAATTTTGCTTCCACGCCGCTGTGCGAGTTGGGCTCCCCATGCTCTCAGCCATGTCGATCGGCCACGGTTCATCATGACGGTTGCCGCCTGGCACAATGCGCGCCTCAGATTGACGTCACCAGCTTTGGTGATGCCGCCTGACACGTCCCGTTCACCGGACTGGTTGCGTGAGGGCGTCAGACCAACCCAGGGGCCGACCCGCTTCGAAGAGCGAAAGCGCTTTGGATTATCGATAGCTGCACGGAGGTCAGCGCCACGACCGCGCCGGTTCCCGGCATTGTCATGAGGCGACAGCAAACTGGATCGTCCCCGGCAAACTGGCGCACGTGTTTTTCGAGACCGGTCAGTTCCTGCCGCAGGGGCGCTCGGGCCCGCAGCATCGGCTCTGTCGCGGTTTCCAGCATCGGATTACCATCAGCCAATTCCCGAATGCGTGTCTCAAACCTACCGCGGGAGATCGCACCGACCTTGAGGCCAAAGTTCCGCAGTAGTCCACGAAACGACATTTCCAGAGCGATCATGTTCTGCTGGATAGCCTTTCGAGCGCCGAGAACCGCTCGGGTTTCCTGAGCAGAGACGGATTTGCAGTGGACCGGCCGGAACCAGCCGAGATGAAGAAGGCGTGCAATCCCTTCTGCATCGCGTCGATCCGTCTTGATCGGCATCGCCTTCAGCGCTCCTTTCAACTGGCGCGTTTCCATGAGCACCACATCAAGGCCAGCTTCGGTCAGGCCTCGGTGCAGCCATTGCGACAGTGGCCCGGCTTCTGGGCCAATTGCTGCGATGCTGCCGTTAAGTTCGACCAACCAGCGCGCCAGAGCTTCGGGTTCACTTTCAGTCTCCGCCTCCTTGACGATCTGGCCATGCTCGCTGACCACACACACTGCAGTTTTCGCCAACGACAAATCCAATCCAAAAAATAGCTCCATCCCGTCATCCTCCATCTGGGTTCAATACGGGAATGGCGACAGCGCGGTGCTGATCTGACAAGTGGCAACGGTCGTGCGTGACGCAGGCCCCGTTACAGCATCTCATAGCCAGAAAAGGACGGTGGCAGCGAGAGCGATGGCTGACAGGAAGACCTTCGGGCACCTGTCGTAGCGGGTTGCGACACGTCGCCAGTCCTTCAACCTGCCGAACATGATCTCGATCCGGTTTCGGCGTTTGTACCGACGCTTGTCGTACTTTACCGGTTTCTTTCGCTGCTTCGGGCCAGGGATGCAGGCGCGTAGCCCCTTGTCGCTCCACCGTTTCCAACGGTTGTACAGGGTCTTGTGCGGACCGTCCTCCTTGGGTGCATCCCTCCATCGCAACCCATTGCGGTTGATGAAGATAATTCCGCTCAACACACGTCGATCATCAACGCGAGGTTTGCCGTGGGACTTCGGGAAGAAGGGCACAAGGCGCGCCATCTGCGCGTCCGTAAGCCAGAAAAGGTCAGACATGGTCACCGCTCGTTTTCGAACCGTGAATCACGCCCTTAAGCGGAAATAAATGTGTCCTGACCCTAGGCTGCTCCTTCTATCTGCCTCGATGAGGATCGTAGTTTGTCGGCCTGCCGAAAGAAACACTGACAATACCGTGCCGTTCGACTTTCTGGAGAGTACAGTTGGCAAGCTGGCGCGATCTGAACCGCAGAGCAGAGTGTCCCTCGACAGCCTACCCGGGTTGATCGTAACGCACAGCCCAGGACATGCGCGGGTTCAGGTCACGGTTGCGGTAAGAAGCGGCACACGTTTTTGGTGGTCTAAGGCGTGCTCAAATATTGCTTCTCGGGAAAGGAATCCACCGTTGTCAGAATACATCCACACAAGCGGTGGACCTTCACACCTTCGCCAAGTACCGTCTGCGGACGTAGAATCCAGACCCGACGAAAGCTAACAATGTCCGACGCGCCCTCGACCCCCTATCAGGTGCTGGCCCGCAAATATCGGCCCGAGACCTTTGCCGATCTGGTGGGTCAGGATGCGATGGTGCGGACGCTGAAAAACGCGTTTGCCGCCGACCGGATCGCGCAGGCCTTCATCATGACCGGCATCCGGGGCACCGGCAAGACGACCACCGCGCGAATCATCGCCAAGGGGATGAACTGTATCGGGCCGGATGGCGCCGGCGGCCCCACCACCGAGCCTTGCGGACAATGCGAGCATTGCGTGGCCATCATGGAAGGCCGCCATGTCGACGTGATGGAGATGGACGCCGCCAGCCGGACCGGCGTGAACGATATCCGCGAGATCATCGACAGCGTCCGCTATCGCGCCGCCAGCGCGCGCTACAAGATCTATATCATCGACGAAGTTCACATGCTGTCGACGAGCGCGTTCAACGCGCTCTTGAAAACGCTCGAAGAACCGCCCGCGCATGTGAAGTTCATCTTTGCCACCACCGAGATCCGCAAGGTGCCGGTAACGGTGCTGAGCCGCTGCCAGCGGTTCGACCTGCGCCGGATCGAACCCGAGGACATGATCGCGCTGATGCGCCGGATTGCCGATGCCGAAGGCGCCCAGATCGCCGAGGATGCGCTGGCGCTGATCGTCCGGGCCGCGGAAGGGTCGGCGCGCGATGCTACCTCTCTTCTGGATCAGGCGATCAGCGATGGCGCGGGCGAGACCAGCGCCGAGCAGGTGCGCGCGATGCTGGGGCTGGCCGACCGTGGCCGTGTGCTGGACCTGATGGACATGATCCTGCGCGGCGATGCGGGCGCGGCCCTGACCGAACTTGGCGCGCAATATGCCGAAGGTGCGGACCCGATGGCGGTGCTGCGCGACCTGGCCGAGATCACCCATTGGGTATCGGTGGTCAAGATCACGCCCGATGCCGCCGAGGATCCGACCGTATCGCCAGACGAGCGCGCGCGTGGTCGGCAGATGGCGGATGCGCTGCCGATGCGGGTGCTGACCCGGATGTGGCAGATGCTGCTGAAGGCACTGGAAGAGGTGGCCGCGGCCCCCAACGCGATGATGGCCGCCGAAATGGCGGTGATCCGGCTGACCCATGTGGCCGACCTGCCCAGCCCCGAGGAACTGATCAAGCGGTTGCAGGATGCGCCGCCGCCGCCGAACCCCGGCGGCGGGGCGCGCGGCGGTCAGGCTGCCCCGGTCTCTAACGGGGTAAGCGCCAGCTATGCGCCCGCCCCGCGCGGCGGCGGCGGTGGGCCGGTGGCAGCGCTGGCACAGGATGCGCAAACCGCGCTGGCGCGGTTTCCCACGTTTGAACATATGGTCGAGCTGATCCGCGCCAATCGCGACGGCAAGCTTTTGGCGGATATCGAGATGGATCTGCGGCTGGTCAGTTATCAGCCGGGCCGGATCGAGTTTCAGCCGACCGAGCGCGCGCCCGCCGATCTGGCGCAGCGGTTGGGCAGTGCGCTGCAACGCTGGACCGGCAATCGCTGGGCGGTGAGCGTGGTGGCGCAGGGCGGCGGCAAGACCATCGACGAGGTCCGCAACGCCGAGAAATACGCGCTGGAGGAAAAGGCGCGCGAACACCCGCTGGTGCAGGCGGTGCTGGCGCAGTTTCCCAAGGCGCGGATCACCCATATCGAGACCCCCGAACAGCGCGCCGCCAAGGTGGTGACCGAGGCGCTGCCCGAGGTCGAGGATGAATGGGATCCGTTCGAAGACGGCTGAGCACCGCCTCTCGAACGCGGAGCGCCGAGAATTTTCGACGAAAATTCTCGTGGTCGTCCGCAGCGATCGTCGGCGCGCTTCAGACGAGCGTCTTTTGCATGGTGATCGAGGTGGGTCGGTCGTAACCGGGATGTGCGGTCTCTCCGGTCTGGACAAAGCCAAGCTTGGTGAAAGTGGCGTGGTTCTCCACCAGTTCCACCCGCGTTTCCAGTTCGACAACCGGCAGGCCCAGCGCGCGGGCGCGGGTCTCGGCCTGCGCCACCAGTCGGCGGGCCAGCCCTTGCCCTCGTAATCCAGCGTCCACCGCAAGCTTGCCGAGATAGAGCCGCCCGGGTTTGACCGTCAGGAAAACCACCGCCAGCGGGGGTGTTCCCAGTGCCCAGATTTCGTGCCGCGCCGCATGATCCGCGACTGTTTCTTCAGTCAGACGATGCATCGACGAGGGCGGGTCGATCCGGCCATCCATGAAGGCGAAGCTCTTGCGGATCAGGCTCAGAATCGCCCCGATTTGTGGGCTATCCGGTGCGACCCGGTAGGGGGAGAGGTTCACAGCGAAGCCTCCGGGCGGAAATCCTCGGGGATGCTGTCGTGCCCCTCCAGCACCAGATCGGCCATCACCTGGGCCACTTTGGGCGCCATGCCGAAGCCGATCTTGAACCCGCCATTGGCGATGAACTGGCCGGGATAGAGCGGATGCGCCCCCAGCATCGGCGCGCGCGAGCGCGAGCGGGGGCGCACGCCCGCCCAGCGCTCGATCACCTCGGCCCCGTGCAACAGCGGCACCGCCTGCATTGCGCGGTCCAGAACCGCGTCCAGTGCCGCATCGGTGCCGGTCGGGTCGTCATAGTCGCGTTCCGAGGTGGAGCCGACTGCCAGCGTGCCATCCGCGTGGGGCACGATATGCATCGTATCGGCAAAAAGCTGCGGCGCCTGTCGCCCGGCATCGAAGCGCAACAGCGCCGCCTGGCCCTTGACCCCGGTCCCCACGATGCGACCCTGCGTGCGGTTCAACTCTTCCAGCCCGGCGATGCCGGTGGCATGGACCACCTGCCCCCGGTCGGGCGCCTCGACCAGCACCTCGACCCCGCGCACCGCCAGCGCCGCGACCAGCGCGTCACAGGCGCGGCGCGGATGCATGCGGGCGCTGAGCGTATCCTGCACCACCAGCCCGGTGGGTGAGGGCGGGCACCAGCTGCCCACCTCCGCAACCGGGCGGACCCGCCATTCGGCCTGCCCCTGCCACAGGGTGCGGGCAGTTTCGGCCCGTTCGCGCGCCAGCGCCACGGCGCGATCATCCGCCAGCGGCTGGAGGCGCCCAGTACGGCCATAGCCGGGCGACACGCCGCCTGCCGCCTCGACCCCCGCCCAGAATCCTTCGGCCATCATCAGGCTGTCGAACTGGAACGCCTTCTTGGCGTTCCAGTTTTCGGGCACATGCGGAGCCAGCGCACCAACCAGCCCGCCGGACGACCCGGCCCCCGGCCCGAACGGATCGACCACCTGCACTCGCGCCCCGCGCAGGACGCAGGCCCATGCGATGGAAAGGCCGAATATCCCCGCGCCGCGTATCGTCACATCGGCCATTGCCATCGCCCGTCCCTTTCGCCAGTGTCGCGCCGATTTCGTAGGGGATATTCGCATGGTTGACCAGCAAGCGGAACTCAGCTGGACCGAGGACCGGATACCGGTCTCGGACCGGTTCGACGATCCCTATTTCTCGCTTGAAAACGGTCTGGCCGAGACGCGGCATGTGTTTCTAGCGGGCAACAGCCTGCCAGAGCGGTTCCGACCGGGCTTTCATATCGCCGAGCTGGGCTTTGGCACCGGGCTCAACATGCTGACCGCCTGGGCCGCCTGGGAAGGCGCAGGCATGACCGGCCCGCTGCGTTTCACCAGTTTCGAGGCCTATCCGATGGCGCCGGGCGACATGGCCCGGGCGCTGGCGGCCTTCCCCGAGCTTGGCCCCTGGGCCGAGCGATTCCTGAAGGCATGGACCGGGGCTCGCTGCGATCTGGGTACACTGCAACTGGATGTGGTGCAGGGCGACGCACGTCAGACCCTGCCGGAATGGACGGGCCGGGCCGATGCCTGGTTCCTCGACGGCTTCTCTCCCGCCAAGAACCCCGAGCTCTGGCAGGAAGATTTGCTGACCCATGTCGCAAACCGGACAGCGCCGGGCGGCACGGTTGCCACATACACGGCAGCAGGCTTTGTGCGGCGCGGGCTGGAGGCGGCGGGCTTCGCCGTGACGCGCGTGCAGGGATACGGCCGCAAACGGCACATGACACAAGGGGTTCTGCCATGACGCAAGGTACGGCACGGGTGCAGCAGAACAATATTCCCGCCGGGATCGCGCTGATGCTGGCCGCCACGGTGGTGTTCGCACTTCAGGACGGTATCTCGCGCCATCTCGCGTCAAGCTACAACACCTACATGGTGGTGATGATCCGATACTGGTTCTTTGCCGCTTTCGTGATTGCGCTGGCGGCCCGGTCGCGCGGCGGATTGCGGGCTGCCACCCGAACTGCACAACCGGGCCTGCAAATCTTTCGCGGGTTGCTGCTGGCGGGCGAGATCTGCGTGGCGGTATTCGGCTTTACCGTTCTGGGCCTGATCGAGAGCATGGCGGTGTTCATCTGCTATCCCCTTCTGGTGGCGGCCCTGTCCGGCCCGGTGCTGGGGGAAAAGGTCGGCTGGCGGCGCTGGGCCGCGATCGGGGTCGGGTTGGTCGGCGTGCTGATCATCCTTCAGCCGGGCATGGGCGTGTTCAACCCCTGGGCGGTGGTGCCGCTGATTTCGGCCCTGATGTTCGCGCTTTATGGTCTGCTGACCCGCTATGCCGCCCGTCAGGACAGCACCGCCACAAGCTTTTTCTGGACGGGCGTGTCGGGGGCGGTTGCGATGACTGCCGTGGGCCTGTGGTTCTGGGAGCCGATGAATGCCGCCGACTGGCGCTGGATGGCGCTGCTCTGTGTCAGCGGCGCCACCGGGCACTGGCTGCTGATCAAGTGCTACGAGATGGCCGAGGCCAGCGCGGTGCAACCCTTTGCCTATTTCCACCTGATGTGGACCGCGATCCTGGGCATCACCGTGTTTGGCGAGACCCTGCGCAGCGCCGTCATCATCGGCGCCGCGCTGATCGTGGCCGCCGGTCTATTCACCCTGTGGCGCGAACGCGCGCAAAGTCGATCCCGCTAGTTCGGCGGAAAACGGCAACGGCAGCGGTTCCTTGCCAAGGCGCGCACGATAGACCGGCAGGCTCTCGGTCACCCGCATGATGTAATTGCGGGTCTCCTCGAACGGGATATGTTCGATCCAGTCGACGATATCCGGAGTGCCGCTGCGCGGATCGCCGAACCGCTCCATCCAGCTTATCGGGCGATTGGGGCCGGCGTTATAGCCCGCCGCCATCATCACCACATTGCCGTCGAACTCTCCGGCCAGTTCGGCCAGGTAATTGGCGCCCAGCTTGGCGTTATACTCCCAATCGGACGTCAGACTGTCGGTCGAGTGCCCGCCCAGAATACCCAGCGTGTCGGCCACCAGCCGCGCCGTCGCGGGCATCACCTGCATCAGGCCGCGCGCGCCCGCACCCGAAATCACCACCGGGTCGAACTCGCTTTCACGGCGCGCGATTGCCAGCGTCATTTCGGGCGCCATCGGCAGGTTCAGCCGCCCGACCGGATGCAGCGGGTAATAGGCGCCGGTCAGCACCACCCCTTCTTGCGCTTTTCGCTTGGCGATCATCACCGACAGATGCGGTTCCTGCATCTCCAGCGCCATCTCGGCCAGCTGCGTCGCCTGTACCGGGTCGAGACTCTCGGCAAGATGGGTCAGGAACCGCTCGGCCAGATCCCGCTCTCCGGCACGCAGCAACAGCAGCCCGGCCTCAAGCACGCTGGAGGACATGAATGCCGCCTCGCGCCAGGGGGGCGTTGCGGGCGGGTTGGCCAGGGCCGGGTCGAACGGGCGCCCGATCCGCTCGGCAGCCAGCAGACCATAGAACGAGGTCTGATGCTCGGCCCCCATGGCATAGGCGGCATGGGCCTTGTCCACATCGCCCAGCGCCGCATAGGCGCGGCCCAGCCAATAGCCCGCCCGCCCTTTCGAAATCGGCGAGTTGACCGCCGCATCGAAACGCTGGAAATGGGCGACGGCCGCAGCTGGGTCGCCCAGCTTGGCCAAGGCAAGATACCCCGCTAGCCATTCCAGATCGGCATAGGCATAGCCTACGCCCGGTGTCATGAAATGGCGCGCGGCCATCTGATAGGCACGTTCGTTGCGGTCCTGCCGCATCATCAGCCGCGTCAGCCGCGCGCGCGCCTTGCCCCACATGCCCGGCTCGCCCAGCGCCTCGGCACTGACCGAGCGTTCCAACATCAGGTCTATGGCGCTGTCATCCAGCTCCTTTCGGTCACGCCAGACAAATCGGTCATGCGCCAGCCCCGGCGACTGCGCCAATGCCTCGGGCACAGCGGCGATCAGGGCATCAATTCCAGGCACCCGATCCTGCAATCCGATCCGCGCCTGTGCCAGCTTGCGCTGGCCCTCGTCCACCAGCAACAGCATCTGCTTGGCGCTGATGGTGTAGCCCTCCCACAGCATCCGGTCGAGCCGCGCGACATGATGCGGCGCCAGCAGTTTGCCGTAATTCTCGATATAATCGCGTTGCAGCCCGGCGCCCATCGGCAGGGTGCGCCAGGCCTTGACGAGTTCGGCCTCGGCATCGCCACGCTGTCCCGTGGCCAGCAGCGCCACAGCATAGTTCAAAACCCCCTCGGCGGTCTGCGGCGGTGCGCCCGAGTAGAACTCCAGCACCCGTTCCGGCGGGGAAAGGGTGAATTGCGGCTCGGATTGTCGGCGCAGATAGTCAAGACCCGGCCAATCGCCCCGGCGGTTCAGAAACACCAGCGCATCGCCATCGGTCCCATAGCTCCTGCGCAGCCAGTGCCAGACGATGATGTCGCGCGACACCGATCCGCGCGCGCCCGCGACCCTCAGCGCCTCGGTCCAGTTCTCGGCCCGCATTTCCCGCAGAGCAACCCGGAGATTCGCGGCAGCATCGGCCCATACAGGGCCGATTGCCGCAAAACACCAGAAAATCGCGGCCAGACTGGCGATCAGAACGCGGGACATCCCTTGCATTTCCTGCCGAACCAAGGCTAGAGCCTTTCACGTTATACCTTGCGCGGCCCGGATCAATTCACTTTCCGGACCAAGCGGGGGAACCGGCGGGCATCTGCCCGCTTACCACTCTATTTAGGGAGCGTTTTCCATGTTCAAAGGCTCGATGCCTGCCCTCGTCACCCCGTTCCGCAACGGCGAGCTGGACCTGGAGGCGCTCAAACGTCTTGTCGAATGGCAGATCGGCGAAGGCTCGACCGGTCTGGTGCCCGTCGGCACCACCGGCGAAAGCCCCACGCTGAGCCACGAGGAACACGAAACCGTGGTGGCCGAGGTGGTCAAGGCAGCCGCCGGCCGGGTGCCGGTGATCGCGGGCGCGGGGTCGAACAACACCACCGAAGCGATCCGCTTTGTGCAATTCGCCCAGCAAGTCGGCGCCGATGCGGCATTGGTGGTGACGCCCTATTACAACAAGCCCACACAACGTGGACTGATCGCGCATTTCACCGCGTTGCATGACTGCGCCGAGCTCCCGATCGTGATCTACAACATCCCGGGCCGCTCGGTTGTCGACATGACGCCCGCCACCATGGGCGCGCTGGCGAAACTGCCGCGTATCGTGGGCGTCAAGGATGCCACCGGCGATCTGGCCCGGGTCAGCCAGCAGCGCGCCAGCTGCGGCGCCGATTTCATCCAGCTATCGGGCGAGGATGCCACCGCGCTGGGTTTCAACGCCCATGGCGGAGTCGGCTGCATCTCGGTCACCGCCAACGTGGCGCCGCGCCTGTGCGCCGAATTCCAGCAGGCGACGCTTGCCGGTGACTATGCCAAGGCGCTCGCCTATCAGGACCGGCTGATGCCCCTGCACGAGGCGATCTTTATCGAGCCGGGTCTGGTCGGCGCCAAGTATGCCCTGTCGAAACTGGGCCTGTGCAGCGAAGAGGTCCGCTCGCCGCTGACCGGTCTGGAAGACAGCACCAAGGCGTCGATCGACGCGGCAATGAAGCACGCCGGGCTGTTGTAACGACCCTTTCAAAAACCCGGCGTCCGATACCTGGGCGCCGGGCTCTTGCTTCTTTCTGGTCAAAAATACTCAAATCGCGTCGTTGCCGCGCAGGCTAACGTTTGCCGTAGTAGAGCCCGACCACATGTTCCGCCTGCGCAAAGAACAGCCAGCGCGACGTGGCGATGCCGATCAGATGTGCGATCACGGCAATCAGGGCGAGCAGATGCTTAAAGACAACGTCATGCATCGGCACCAGTAACAGCGCCAGCGGCAGGACAAAGCCAAAGCCCAAGGCCAGCATTCGCAGCTTTGCCGCGTGTTTGCGGCCGACGACATGCACGAATTCCCGCAGCAGATAGTTGGAACCGGTATGCGGTGGCTCAAAGGCGCGCACGGTGCCGCGCGATCCCAACCCGGTCGCGGTGCCGATATCGGTGCCCGAGTTCGCCAGCGCAGCGTCGCCCTGTTTCCAGTAGGCCAGTTGCACCGCACCCGCGATCAGCAGCAGCACGATCGCGGCTGCGCTCTGGCCGGCCAACAGCGCGCCGCCGGCGAGGCTGAAGGACAGGAACATCGCCGGTGTCAGGTTCATGTTCCAGCGCGGAATGGTCTTGAGCTGCGCATAGATCATCGACGTGGTGAATACCGTGCCCAACGAAAGCGCAGCGCCCAGCCAGCCAAGCACACTCCAGCGCTGGTTCAGAAAGATCACGCCAATGGCATAGAGCCCCATGACAAGCAGCGCCGCGACGGCGGCGCAGCCCTCGCGGCTAAGCCAGCTTGTGCGCCACTGGCGGAAGGCCTTCCAGGCGCGCTCGGGCCGGCCAAGGTGAAAGGTCGCGGCCAGAAGCCCGCCGACGGCCAGCCCAAAGGCGATGGCAAAGAAGACAAAGGCCACCCACCCCGAAACGTCCGGCAGGCCAAGACCGAGAAATGCCAGCAGGCCAAAGCCGAGGCCCGACAAGGTGGTAAAGATGATGACGGAAGGAGCAGGATACATCAGAGTTTCTCCAGGGCCTTGTCAAGCCAGGCGATGAACCCTTTGGGTTCTTCGGCCACCGGGGCAAGCAGCGGTGCCAGGATATCGATCTGATCTTCGATCCGATCCTTGGGCCGCGGCGGCAGGTACTTGTTGACGGGCTTGGTGCCCATTTCCGGCATCAGGTCCATGCCGCCGCGTTCGGCCACCAGTTGTGACACGGCGCTGTTCGGGTCGCCCAGATCGCCGAAGTGACGCGCACCGGCCGGGCAGGTGCGCACGCAGGAAGGCACCCGGTCCACCTCGGGCAGGTTCTCGTTATAGATGCGGTCGACGCAGAGGGTACATTTCTTCATCACGCCTTCGGCCAGATCCAGTTCGCGCGCGCCATAAGGGCAGGACCAGGCGCAGAGGCCGCAGCCGATGCAGTCGCTTTCGTTGACCAGAACAATCCCGTCCTCCGAGCGCTTATAGCTGGCGCCGGTCGGGCAGACGGTGACACAGGGCGCGTCCTCGCAATGCAGGCAGGATTTCGGGAAATGGATCAGCTGGGCGTGCCCCTGGTCGGGTTGCACCTCGTAGGAATGCACCCGGTTCAGAAAGGTGCCCGACGGATCGGCGCCATAGGGGTTCTGATCGCTGAGCGGCGCGCCGTAATTCTCGGTGTTCCAGCCTTTGCAGGAGATCACGCAGGCATGGCAACCGACACAGGTATCTAGGTCGATCACCAGCCCCAGCTTGCGGTCGGTCGTCTTTGGTAGGCTGGTCATGTCCCGCTCCAATGGCCACAGGCGCGCGCAAGAAAATTCGCCGAATTTTCTTGGCAATTTCCTGTGCAGAAAATTGTTCCGCTCATTTTCCCACCTTCCATGTCAGCTCTTTCGGACCGGTTCCCACGGGCGATTTCAACGCGGGGAACTCGGGCTGGCTTTCAGCTCTCTCCTCGGGGCCCGCCACCTTTTCGATCTTCACCTTGAGGTCGAACCACGCCGCCTGACCGGTCACCGGGTCGGAGTTAGCCCAGCGCAGCCCGTCGCCCTTGGGTGGCAGCAATTCGTGGATCAGGTGGTTGAGCAGAAAGCCCTTGGTGGCCTCGGGCGCGTCCGGTTCCAGCGCCCAGGCCCCCTTGCGCTTGCCGATCGCGTTCCAGGTCCAGACGGTGTTTTCATTGAGCGCCGCCATCTCCATCACCGGCACCACGATCTCTCCATGGGGCGAGGTCAGGCGCGCCCAGTCGCCATCCTTCATCCCCTGCTCGCGCATGATTTTCGTCGGCACGTAGAGCGGATTGCGCCCGTGCAGCTGCCGCAGCCAGGCATTCTGCGTGCCCCAGCTGTGATACATCGCCATGGGTCGCTGGGTCAGCGCGTTGACGGTGAAGCCTTCGTTACCTTGCTGGTCGGTCTCGTACCAGATCGGCAGCGGGTCCAGCCGCTGACTGATCCGGTCGCGCAAGTGATCGGGCGGTTGCCGTTCGCCATGGCCTTCGGCGGCGAGCTGGAACCGGCGCATGGGTTCCGAATAGAGCTGGAACAGGTAGGGCTGCGGGCTGTCATAAAGCCCCATGCCCACGGCCCAGTCCTGATAGGCCGCGTTCCAGGGTTTGTAATACTGCGCCGCCTCCGGCACGTGTTCGACAAAGAAGCCGCCGTTTTCGATATACCGGTTCAGCTGATCCGGGTTGACCTCGCCGCGCCCGGCCTTGTCACCTGCCGCGCCCCGGAAACCGGCCAGCGGGCCGATGCCGGGTTTGCGCTGGTGGTTGACGATGTAATCGGCGTAATCGGCATATTTCGCCGCGCCGTTCTCATCCGTGAATCCGGGCAGTTTCAGCTTGTTGGCAAGTTGCACCAGCACCGTCTGAAAGCCGCGTACATCGCGGTCGGGTTCGATCACCGGCCAGCGGATCGCGTCGGCGGCGGCATCCGCCTCGCAGATCGGACGGTCGAGCAGCGAGATACAGTCGTGCCGCTCCAGATAGGTGGTGTCGGGCAGGATCAGGTCGGCATAGGCCACCATTTCCGAAGAATAGGCATCGGAATAGATGATCCGCGGAATGACATATTCGCCGCTTTCGTCCTTGTCGGTCAGCATGTCGATCACGCCGCGCGTGTTCATGGTCGAGTTCCATGACATGTTCGCCATGTACATGAACAGCGTGTCGATCTTGTACGGATCGCCGGCATGGGCGTTCGAGATCACCATATGCATCAGTCCGTGCGAGGACATCGGGTTTTCCCAGGTGAACGCCTTGTCGATGCGCGCGGGGCTGCCATCGGGTTTCAGCGCCAGATCCTCGGGGCCGCGCACGAATCCCAGGTGCGGGCCGTCAAGCGGAGCGCCCGGCGTCACCTTGCAATGGGGTTTGGGATGGGCCTCGACCGGTTTGGGATAGGGCGGTTTGAAGCGGAAGCCGCCGGGCACTTCGACTGTGCCCAAAAGGATCTGCAACAGGTGCAGGGCGCGGCAGGTCTGGAAGCCGTTGGCATGGGCCGAGACCCCGCGCATCGAGTGGAACGAGACCGGGCGGCCCTTCATCACCTTGTGGGTCTCGCCCCGGAAATCCGTCCATTCCTGTTCGATTTCGAACGCCTCGTCAAAGGCGACGCGGGCAATCTCGGCGGCCAGCGCGCGGATGCGCGACGCCGGGATACCGCAGCGGTCGGCCACGGCCTCGGGCGCGTACTCCGCGCTCAGGTAACGCTCGGCCATGGACTGCATCACCGTGCGACAGGTGCGTCCGTTCACCTCGGTGCTGCCCGACAGATCGGGGCGCACGCCGGGACGGTCGAAGGGGGCCAGTTCGCCGCTGACCCGGTCGATCACCAGCACCTTGCCCTCCGCATCACGCAGCAACAGGCCGTGATCGTCGGCGCCGGGATTGTCGATCACCAGACAGGGCGCGTTGGTGTAGCGGGCGAGATAGTCGAGGTCGATCTTTCCCGCCTTCATCAGCACGTGGATCAGTGACAGGATCAACAGCCCGTCGGTGCCGGGCGTGATCCCGTACCAGTCGTCGGCCACCGCGTTATAGCCCGAGCGGATCGGGTTGACGCCGACCACCCGCGCGCCGCGCGCCTTGATCTTGCCGATGCCCATCTTGATCGGGTTGCTATCATGATCCTCGGCCACGCCGAAGAGAATGAACAGCTTGGTATGATCCCAGTCGGGCTGGCCGAATTCCCAGAACGCGCCGCCCATCGTATAGATGCCCGCCGCCGCCATGTTGACAGAGCAGAAGCCGCCATGCGCGGCATAGTTCGGGGTGCCGAAATTCTGTGCCCAGAAGCTGGTGAAACTTTGCGACTGGTCGCGCCCGGTGAAGAAGGCCAGTTTCGACGGATCGTTCTCGCGGATCGGTTTCAGCCAGCCGGTGGCGATCTCCAGCGCCTCGTCCCAGCTGATCTCCTGGAACTCGCCCGAGCCGCGCGGCCCCACCCGTTTCAGCGGTGCGCGCAGGCGCGAGGGGGCGTTGACCTGCATGATCCCGGCAGAGCCCTTGGCACAGAGCACGCCCTTGTTCACCGGGTGGTCGCGGTTGCCCTCGATATAGGCGACCTTGCCGCTCTTCATGTGCACGTTGATCCCGCATCGGCAGGCGCACATGTAGCACGTCGTCTTGCGGACCTCGTCCGAGACATGCGGCGAGGTGTCGATCTGCGGCTGCTGAAAGGTCATTCCCTGTTCCCTTTTTTTCGCCAACGGTACTGCGCAAGAATGGATTTGCGAACCGTTTTCTGAAATTCGTCCCATTGTCGGGACGATGTCGTTCGCTTTGTGCTCTTGATTGGTAAAGCTATCTCTTTCCGATCGGCACATAGGCCCGTGGGTCCGGACCGTCATAGAGCGTAAGCGGTCGGATCAGGATATTGCGCCGCAGTTGCTCGATGCATTGCACGATCCAGCCCGGCACGCGGCCGATGGCAAATATCGGTACATAGAGGTCCATCGGAATGCCGTGCAGCTGGTAGATCACGCCCGAATAGAAATCGACATTCACGTTCAGCCCGTGCCGCGCGTAAGGCTGCATCGCCGCGACCACGGCTTGCAGGATGGCATACCATTCCGGCGCACCCATTTCCTCGCCCAGCTTGCGCACACCTTCGCGCATATGGCGGGCGCGCGGGTCCTCGGTGCGATAGACCCGGTGGCCAAAGCCAGTGACCGGCTCCCGCGCCTTGCGCTTGGCCTTGACGTAATCCGCCGCCTTCTCCGGGCTGCCGATCTCTTGCACCATCTTCATCACGTCCTCGGCGGCGCCACCATGGGCGGGGCCCGCGAGCGTGGACAGCGCGGTCACGATGGCGCCGTGCAGATTGGCCTCGGTCCCGATGGTCACGCGGGCGGCAAAGCTGGAGGCGTTCGAGCCATGCTCGGCATGCAGGATGAAATCAACATCCGCCAGCCGGGCGGCGTCGGTTGAGGGTTTCTCGCCCTTGAGCATCCAGAGCCAGTTGGCCGCGTGCGACAGGGTGTTGTCGGGGGTCACCGGGTCGCGCCCATTGCGGATTGCCTCATGCGCGGCGACGATCATCGGGATCTGGCTGGTCAGGCTAATGCCGTTCTCGACAAAGGCCTCCTCGCTGACCGCGCGGCTGCCCGGTTCCAGCGCGGCCAGCGCCGAAACGGCGGTGCGGAGCACATCCATCGGGTGGCCATCCTTTGTGGCACGGATGATGTCGAGAACCGCAGGTGGCAGGCTGCGCGCCGCTTTCAGCCGGGAATCGAAATCAGCAAGTTCCGCCACGGATGGAAGCTCGCCATGGATCAGCAGATACGCCACTTCTTCAAAGGTGGAATGGGTGGCGAGATCGTGGATCGAATAGCCACGATAGCTGAGTTCACCCTGCGATCCGTCGATATGGCTGACGCCCGAGCGTTCGAAATAGACGCCCACCAGACCACGGTTGATCTTGACCTCGTCGCTCATCGCTGTCTCCCTTCGGTGACTGAATTGGAGGGGCCCATGACCGCACAGCAGCGCGCCATCGAAAAAGCCAAAACCCGCGGGGCGCGGGTGGTGTTTCCGGAAATGGATGACCCGCGCGTGGCGGCAGCCTCGGCGGAACTGGCCCGGCAGGGCTTGTGCGAGCCGGTCGGTCTGGGCACCCCTTCGGAGGCCCATGTCGCGGCTCTGGTCGAGGCGCGCGGAGTGAAAGAGGCGGTCGCGCGCCGCATGCTGGGCAAACCCCTGTACCTGGCCGCCGCCATGGTCGCCAGCGGTGAGGCCGAAGCGATGGTAGCAGGTGCCGACAGCCCAACCAAGCGGGTGATCGAGGCGGCCGCCATCGCGATCGGGCTGGCCGAAGGGGTCTCGGTGCCGTCGTCGTTCTTCCTGATGCGGTTTCCTGACGGGCGCGAACTCATCTTTGCCGATTGCGCGGTGAACGTGACCCCGGACGCCGAGGCTTTGGCAGCGATTGCGCGTGCGTCAGAGGTGTCGGCGCGCGCGCTTCTGGGCTCTGCCCGCGTGGCGATGCTGTCATATTCAACCGGCACCTCGGGCGCGGGTGACAGCGTCGACCTTGTCAGATCGGCGGCAGAGGCCACCGGATTCCTGGGGCCGGTACAGGCGGACGCGGCGTTGAATGCGCGCATCGCCGCCAAGAAGGGGCTGGGCGCGGGCGATGCCAATGTACTGGTATTTCCCGATCTCGATGCGGGCAACATCGCGTACAAGCTGTGCCAGGAACTGGCCGGCGCACAGGCAATGGGACCGATCCTGCAAGGGTTCCGCAAGCCGGTCTGCGACCTGAGCCGGGGCGCCACGGTTGACGACATCGTTGCCGCAACGGCAGTGACGCTGGCGCTGGTATAGCCACGGGTCATGCGGCCTCCAGGAGGGTCTGGGCGTCGCGGGCAATCATGCGCTCTTCCTCGGCCGGGACGATCCAGATCGCGACTTTCGAGTTGTCCGTGTGCAGGCGCGGCTTGGCGGCGTGGTTGGCGTCGGGGTCCATGCGAGCACCCAGCCATTCAAGGCCGCGCAGGATGCGGGCGCGCACGCCGATCGCGTTTTCCCCGATGCCACCGGTAAAGGCGATGGCATCGAGCCCCTCCATCGCGGCGATCAGGCTCCCGGCATGGCGCAGCGTCCAGTAACAGAAATGCTCGATGGCGAAATCGCTGTCGGCGGTATGGTCGAGCATCAGGCGGCGCATGTCGGACTTTCCGCCCGACAGGCCCAACAGCCCGCTTTCGTGGTTGAGTATCGCTTTTGTGCGCTCCAACCCATGATCCTCGACCAGGCGCAGCACGGCATTGGCGTCGATCCCGCCCGAGCGGGTACCCATCGTCAATCCATCGAGCGGGGAATAGCCCATGGTCGTGGCTATGGAACAACCGTTCTTGATCGCACAAAGCGAGGCGCCATTTCCGAGATGGAAGGCCAAAAGGCGCGAGGGCAGCGCCTCGCCCGAGATCTCGGGCAGGCGGCGTACCAGTGAGGCGTAGCTTAGGCCATGGAACCCGTAACGACGGATGCCCTTGGTCTCGATCATCCGAGGGATTGCGTAGCGGGTCGCAACCTCGGGGTTTGTGGCGTGGAACGAGGTGTCGAAACTGGCGAATTGCGGCAACTCCGGCGCCAGCTCGGCCAGCGTGTCTATGGCGGCGAGATTGTGCGGGTTGTGTAGCGGCGCCAGCGGTGAACAGGCGGCGATCTCGGCCCGCACTTCGGGCGTGATGCGCACGGGCGCGGTCAGCTTTCGCCCGCCATGGACAACACGATGGGCGGCGGCGCGCAGGTCCGCGACCCGCACCCCCGCAGTCTCGAGGGCCTTGAGCACGGCAGCAAGGGCGGCGCGGTGGTCGATCAGCGGCAGCTCGGTCTTTTCCGAACCAACCTGAAGGAAGGACACGCCACCGATACCGGCGGCGAGTCCTGATAGCAGCTCTGTCAGGTCGGGTCCGAAAACCGCGAACTTGATCGACGAGGACCCGGCGTTGAGTACGAGAATGCTGTCTTTGGCGCCGGGTTCGTGCATGTCGCTCAGACCTGCTGTTCGCGCATGTCGGCCTTGTCGATACCGGCCACGCGAACGGGTTTCTTCATGGCGTCGCGGCGGAAGGGTTCGCCCAGTTCCTGATTGATCATCGCTTCGATCAGGGTGGTCTTGCCCGCCTTCTGATCCTCGATGGCCTTGGCCAGCGCGGCGGTCAGCTCATCCATGGTGCGCGCGACAACGCCTTGCAGGCCACAGGCCTTGGCGATGCCGGCATAGCTCACCTGCTCGTCCAGCTCGGTGCCGACAAAGTTGTCGTCGAACCAAAGGGTGGAGTTCCGCTTTTCCGCACCCCACTGATAGTTGCGGAACACGATCTGGGTGACCGCCGGCCACTCGCCACGCCCGATTGCCGTGAGCTCGTTGACCGCGATACCAAAGGCACCGTCACCCGAAAAACCAACCACCGGCACATCCGGGCATCCGATCTTGGCGCCGACAACAGCGGGCAGGCCGTAACCGCAGGGACCGAACAGGCCGGGGGCCAGGTACTTTCGGCCATCCTCGAACGAGGGATAAGCGTTGCCGATGGCGCAGTTGTTACCGATGTCCGACGAGATGATCGCCTCTTTCGGCAGGGCGCTCTGGATCGCGCGCCAGGCCATGCGGGGGCTCATCCATTCGGGTTTCGCATCGCGGGCGCGCTGGTTCCAGGTGGTACCCGGATCGTCATCCTCGTGGGTCATCTCGGTCAGTTGCTGTGCCCAGCGCGACTTGGTCTCGGCGATCCTGGCCTTGCGCGCGGCGCGGCCTTCGTCCCCGGCGGTGCCCGACAGCTGGTTCAGGATGCCGGTCGCCACCTTGGCCGCGTCGCCGATGATGCCCACAGTAACCTTCTTGGTCAGGCCGATCCGGTCGGGGTTGATGTCGACCTGGATGATCTTGGCATTTGCCGGCCAGTATTCCATGCCATAGCCCGGCAGGGTCGAGAACGGGTTCAGACGGGTGCCAAGGCACAGCACAACATCAGCGTCCTTGATCAGCTCCATCCCGGCTTTCGAGCCGTTATAGCCCAGCGGGCCGGCAAAGAGCGGATGCGAGCCGGGGAAAGCATCATTGTGCTGGTAGCCAACGCAGACCGGCGCATCGAGCCGCTCGGCCAGCGCCTTGGAGGCCGCGATGCCGCCCTTGGACAGAACCACGCCCGCGCCGTTCAGGATTACCGGGTTCTTTGCATCCGACAGGAGCGCGGCCGCCTGTGCTACGGCCTGCTCACCGCCCGACGGACGTTCGAACTCGACAATCGCGGGCAGTTCGATATCGACGACCTGGGTCCACATGTCGCGCGGAATGTTCAGCTGTGCCGGGGCACTGGCACGCTTGGCGTTCATGATCACGCGGTTCAGTACTTCGGCCACGCGGGTGGGGTCGCGCACCTCTTCCTGATAGGCGACCATGTCCTCGAACAGTTTCATCTGCTCGACTTCCTGGAAACCGCCCTGACCGATGGTCTTGTTGGCGGCCTGCGGGGTTACCAGCAGAAGCGGTGTATGGTTCCAGTAGGCGGTTTTGACAGCGGTCACGAAATTGGTGATGCCGGGGCCGTTCTGGGCGATCATCATCGACATCTTTCCGGTGGCACGGGTGTAACCGTCGGCCATCATGCCGGCGCTGCCCTCGTGCGCGCAGTCCCAGAAGGTGATCCCGGCCGAGGGGAACAGGTCGGAAATCGGCATCATCGCCGATCCGATGATGCCAAACGCATGCTGGATGCCATGCATCTGCAGGGTTTTGACGAAGGCTTCTTCGGTCGTCATCTTCATGAGATCGCACTCCATGGTGTTCTGATTGGCCGGCCACAGCGGGAACCGGCATCTTGGTTAAAGGTTTAGGCGCAACGGGAAGGCAGGCGTTAGGGCCAGAATGAAAACCGGGATAGGGCCAGACCCTACCCAGCATGACGGGCGATGGCGCCAGCGATGCGCTCTATCCCCGGCGCGATGCGGCTGGTCGGGATCGAGGAATAACCCAGGCGATAATAGTTCGTGGGCCGGTCCGGCCCCGAGAAGAAGGCCACTCCAGGCTCGATATGAACGCTTTCGCCGCGCAGAGCCATGGCAAGTGCGCCGCAATCCACCCCGACCGGGGCCTGCATCCAGAGCGACGAACCACCATAGACACCACGCCCGGCGATGCTGAGACCATGCTGGGCGATGGCACGCTCGATCTCTTGACGTCGTTGCAGCAGAACCGAGGACATCCGCCGGATTTGCGCGTCGTAGTGGCCCAGCGACAGAAAGTAGGCGGCGGTGCGCTGGATATGACCCGGCGGATGGCGCAGCACAAGCGACCGCAGCGCGCGCGCCTCGCGGATGAACGGCTCGGAGCCGACCATGTAGCCCAGCCGCAACCCGGGAAAGAGCGATTTCGAGAAGCTGCCGACATAAACGACACGCCCATCGCGATCGAGCGACTTCAGCGCCGGAGAGGGCGCGCCCAGAAAGGCCAGTTCGAACTCGTAATCGTCCTCGACGATCATCGCGTCGATCTCGCGTGCCCGCTCCAACAGTGCATGACGGCGCGACACCGGCATGGTGGCGGTGGTCGGACTTTGATGGCTGGGCGTGGTAAAGATCACGTCGGTATCGTCGGGGATGGCATCGGGCGGCAGCCCGTCCAGATCGACCCGCAGCGGCACCAGATTGCAGCGCGACTGGATCAACAATTCGCGCAGCGCGTAATAGCAGGGATCCTCGACCGCCGCCTTGCGCCTGCGGTTCAACAAGACCCGCGCCGCCAGCCAGAGCGCATTCTGGGCGCCGAGCGTGATAAGGATTTCCTCGGGCCGGGCCGAAATACCGCGCCGGGGCAAGGTATGCCGCGCGATGAATTCGATCAGCAGCGGGTCGTCCTGATCGACATAGTCGGCGGTGAGTGAGGCAAAATCCTTTTGTCCCAGCGCCCGCACCGCGCAAAGCCGCCAGTTGGCGTGATCGAACAGCGTGGGATCGGCCTGGCCATAGATGAACGGATAGCGATAGTCGCGCCAATCCGCCGGCTTCTGCAACGTGTCTCCGCCCGAAAACTTGCGGGCGATGGCGCGGGACCAGTCCACCGTTTCCTGATCGCGTTCCATCGGGGCATAGCTGGGCGGGATCGGCGCGTTCTCGGACACGAAATAGCCCGACCGCCCGCGCGAGGTCAGGTAATCGTTCGCCAGCAACTCTGTATATGCCAGCGTCACGGTGATCCGGCTGACCCCCAGATGGGTCGCCAATCGCCGCGACGAGGGCAATTTCTCACCCACATGAAAACGCCCCGACAGGATGCCTTCGGCGATCATCTGCTGGATTTGCGCCTGAAGCGTGCCCTGCGCGCCCTGTTTCAGAAAGAAGGTTTCGACCGGTATCGCCATGGGCTCACAATAGATTGGACTTATTCTGCTATCAATTTGGACTTATAGGCCGCTGACAAGGGTCTTTGACGGTTGGAGATATGCATGCGAGCCATCTGGCCTTATCGCCCCAAACAGGATGCGTCTTGACGTCCGCAATAATAACTATAAAACCAGTTTTGTAGTTATTTATGGAGCAATCATGTGGGATGAAGCAGCAAGCGGATTTGCCGCCATGGGATCGGTGGCGCGGCTCAAGGTTTTGCGCACACTGGTTCGGGCCGGCCGTCCCGGTCTGACGGTGGGCGAGATCCAGCAGCGCACGGACATGGCGGCCTCGACCTTGGCCCATCACCTCAAGGCGCTGACGGCGGGGGGAGTCATCGAACAGACCCGCCAGGGCCGGCAAACCATCAACCGCGCCCGATACGACCATCTTGAGGCGCTGGCGCAATTCATCATCGCGGAATGCTGCGCCGATCAATGCGGGCACGACATACAGGAGACAGACAATGGTTGAGATCACATCTCCCCCGAGGCGCGGACCGGGCCGTCTGACGACATGGCTGAAAACGCCCTGGGCGGTGGCCGCTGGGCTGATTGGCGCGGTGGCGCTGCTGGATCCGGCGCAACTGGTCGCTGTTGTCCGTTTTGCAACTGCCGCTCTGGCGGGAACCGCGCCCTATATCCTCTTTGCCGTGCTGCTGCTGGCCTGGCTCAAGGCAACCGGCGCCGAGGTCCTGGTGGCGCGCGCCTTCGAGGGGCGGGAAACGCGGATGATCCTTCTGGCGGCGCTGTTCGGCGGGCTTGCACCGTTTTGCTCCTGCGAGGTGATCCCGTTCATCGCCGGGTTGCTGGCACTGGGAGCGCCTTTGTCGGCGGTGATGGCGTTCTGGCTCAGCTCGCCCCTCATCGACCCGCCGACACTGTTGATCACGGCGGGCGCGCTGGGCTGGCCCTTTGCCATCGGCAAGGCGGTGGCAGCGGTCGGGCTGGGCCTGTTCGGCGGCTTTGTCGTGCGGGCGTTGTCCGCTGGCGGAGCGCTGAGCGATCCGCTGCGCAACGCCAAGACCCGAGGCTGTGGCTGTGGCGCGCCGAAAACCACGGCGCCGCGGTGGCGGTTCTGGACCGAGCCCGAGCGCACCCGTGTCTTTCGCGCCGAATTCCTCGGCAACGGGGTGTTCCTGCTGAAATGGATGACGCTGGCCTATGTGATCGAAGCGCTGCTGGTCACCTATGTGCCGGCGCAGGTGATCGCCGGGCTGGTTGGTGGCGAGGGGGTGGTGCCCATTGCAACCGCCGCATTGGTCGGCATGCCGGCCTATCTGAATTCCTACGTGGCGCCGCCCCTTCTGGCGGGGTTGATGGAACAGGGCATGACAGCCGGGGCAGCGATGGCCTTCATGGTGGCGGGCGCAGTCAGCTCGATCCCGGCGATGGCAGCTGTCTGGTCACTGGTAAGACCGAGTGTTTTCGCGCTCTATCTCGGACTGGGACTAACGGGCGCAGTGATCGCCGGTCTGGTTTTCCAGATGCTTTGATACGGTTATTGCCCCCCGCAATACTGGGGCAGTTTCAACCGATAGCGCGCCTCGCCACTGGTGACATAGACGCGCTTTTCCACGCAAGCGGTGGTGGTCACGCTGGCTGCCACCGGCCCCTCGGTCGAAGTGATCGAAGTGGCATGTCCATCGGGCAAACGCACCGAGACCAGCGCTCCGTTGCGCAAATCGCCGTTGAGCGCGGTCAGAGAAAGCACGTCGAGGGTCAGAAACGCCTCGTGCTCATGAGGTTCTTCTCCCCTGCCGAACAGCAGCAGCCCACCAATGATGGCGGCGAACAGGGCGCCGGCACCAAGCGCTGCGCCACGGGTGTGAAGGAAGGCATAGACGGATACCGCCCGGTGTGGGCCGATCAGTTTGGAAAGCAAAGCAAGCATGGGTCGCCGAATGTGAAAAGCCCCGGCCACAGGGCCGGGGCGGTTCCGATCAGTAACGGGGATCGTCGTCCTCGTCTTCGTCATCCTTGCCACCCTTGGGCAGGTTGAAGAAGCTGTCAGCATCGGCGACCGAACGGTGGTCGTCCTCGTCATCATCGCTGGTATTGATCGGCTCGGACAGCGAGAAGTTCTCCAGCCCCTCGATCGCAGTGGGGATGCGGGGGCCGGTGTCCATGCCCAGCGACTGTTCGGTCGAAACGAGCTTGCGGCGCTCGTCGTCGCTCATCACGCCGCCTTCGGCGGCTTTCTTGGCGGCGGCCTTTTGCACCACCGAGTCGAGTTCGGACTGGCGGCAGAGGCCCAGCGCCACCGGGTCGATGGGCTGCATGTTGGAAATGTTCCAGTGGGTCCGCTCGCGGATCGACTGGATCGTCGGCTTGGTGGTGCCGACCAGCTTGGCAATCTGGCCATCGGACAGCTCGGGATGGAACTTGACCAGCCACAGGATCGCGTTCGGGCGGTCCTGGCGTTTCGACAGCGGCGTATAGCGGGGGCCGCGGCGCTTTTCCTCGCCAGCGGCGGCGGGGTTGAACTTGAGCTTCAGCTTGTGCAGCGGATTCTGTTCGGCCTTGTCGATTTCTTCCTGGGTCAGCTGGTTGTTGGCGATGGGGTCGAACCCCTTGACGCCCGCAGCCACATCGCCATCGGCAATGCCCTGAATTTCCAGCTCGTGCATGCCGACGAAATCGGCGATCTGCTTGAAGCTGATCGTCGTGTTGTCCACCAGCCAGACGGCGGTTGCCTTGGCCATCAGAGGTTTTGCCATGGCTTGTCTCCTTGCGAATACATCTCTCCCGTCGCCGGAAATCGGCTGCCCCGGGGTTTGGGGCGGTTTCCGTTGTCGGGGAACTCCGAGCGTATATAGTCGGACGGGGCAGATAAGGAAAGAGCGAATGCGCTGGTTGATTCTCTGGATTCTGAGCGCTGTTTCGGCCTTGGCCGATGGCGAGAAAGCGGGCCAGTTCGACTATTACGTTCTTTCGCTCAGCTGGTCCCCCAACTGGTGCGAGACCACCGGAGATGCACGCGGCGAGGACCAGTGCAACCCGCGCCATGACCACGGCTGGATACTGCATGGCCTCTGGCCGCAATACCAGTATGGCTGGCCCTCCTATTGCCGCACCTCCGAGACCCCGCCCACCCGCCGGATGACAGCGGAAATGACCGATATTCAGGGCAGTTCGGGCCTGGCCTGGCACCAATGGAAGAAACACGGCACCTGTAGCGGGCTGAGCGCGCAATCCTATTTCGATCTGTCGCGCGAGGCCTATGACAGCGTGGTCCGCCCCGAAGTGTTCCGGCGGCTGGACCAGACAGTGCAACTGCCGGCGCGGGTGGTCGAAGAGGCCTTTCTGAGGGCAAATCCGAAGCTGGAACGCGACATGCTGACAGTGACCTGTAACGGACGTTACATCGCCGAGGTGCGCATCTGCCTGTCAAACAGCCTGAAACCGGTTCCCTGTGGCCGGGACGTGGTGCGCGACTGCCGGACCGAAGACGCGCTGTTGCACGCGATTCGCTGACTTCGATTCAGTTCTGTGCCTTCTGGCACTCGCGCGCGTATTCCAGCGCCTTAGAGGTGCCTTTGAGGTCGATCGCCATGACCTCCTGCCCCTCGGCGCCATAGACCGTCATCACCTTGCGTTGGGCAATGGCATGTACGAACTCGCGGTCGGTAAAGAACACCGTTGCGCCGCGCACCTTGCCCTTGTTGGCGCCGATGGCGGTGGCCTCGAACCGCTCACCATCCAGATCAAAGGTGATGGGATAGCTGCCGCCATCCTCGATGGCGCCCCAGTTCTTGTTGAACACGGTGAAATAGCCGCGATTGCCGGTCCGGTCATAACCCAGCCGCACCACCGAGAGATCCTCGTAAACCGTCTGAATCAGGCAGCCATTGCCCAGCGCCGGGTCGACCATCAGGTTCCAGCCATGCACGAATCCCTTGTCGATCAGCTCCTGCGACCAGGCGGCGGTGGCAGTGACGGCGGCGAGCACAAAGGCAAGAATGCGGGTCATAGGGACATCTCCGGGCGGTGAGTGAGGCTCTATCCTTACCTAGCCGCAAAGCGCGCGGGACAAAAGGAAAACTCCGCCGGGTGTTACCGATTTCATGCGGCTGGTTTGGGGCGTGCCCCATGATATGGCCATTGGGTTCAGCGCCGGGGAATACCCCGGCAAGTCAAGCGATGACGGCGCGGTCAGGCAAAGCCAAAGCGCATGGCGCCCGCCGCGGCGAGTTCGTCATCCAGCGTGCCGGAGGTCAGCAGGTCGAGAACGGCGGTGGCACCTGAGCCCGGTGTCGGGCTGAGGAAGATCGACATGTCGATGTCGGTGGCGAAATCACCGGGAAAGACCGCAGCGGGGGCGAGACCGGGGGTCGACAGAATCGTCGACAGTGGTGCTACGGCCAGTTCGGTGTCCCCTGCCACGACCGAGGCGACCGGTTCGCCGCCGCCCATCGGGCGGCTTTTGGGGCGCAGGGTGTCAGACAGCCCCAGCCGCGCAACCGCATCCAGGAAGATGCGGCCGCTGGTGCCCGCGCCGGTATAGGCGATGCTGTCCGCCCGCCGGAAAAGATCGGCGATAGCGGGCGCGTGCCGGAGGGGCTCTGCCTTGGCACCTGCCCGGCAGCCGACCGCAAGCGGCACCCGGCCAAAGGGCCGGTGCGTGGTAGCATCGACATGGCGGCTGGCGATCAGGGCGGGGACATATTCGGGATTGGTCAGCCCGATATCGTAGGCTTCGCCGGCTGCGATGCGCTCGGGTATCCGCGGGTTGAGGTCGATGATCTGTGTCACCGGTCGGCCCGCTGCCGCGTCGAGGCGCGGGCCGAGGCGCGCCATCAATCCCCGGAGCGCTGTGGGCACGAAGATGTGCAGACTGGCTGTTGTCATTGCCGGGCCCTTTTGGCGACCTACCCTCTGGGTCAAAGTACTGGCCTTTTGGAAACCGGGCTAGAGATCCTTGCGGGCGCGCATCGCGGCCGAAATGGTGCCGTCGTCGAGATAGTCGAGTTCGCCACCGATCGGCACCCCCTGCGCCAAGGAGGTCAGCCGCACCCGGCCGCCCAGCTGATCGGCGATGTAATGCGCCGTGGTCTGACCGTCGATGGTGGCGTTCAGCGCCAGGATCACCTCCGAGATCGACTCGGCGGTGACCCGATCCGCCAAGCGGGGGATACGCAATTCCTCGGGACCGACCCCATCCAGCGCCGACAGGGTGCCGCCCAGCACGTGATAGCGGCCTTTGAAGACGCCCGAACGTTCCATTGCCCACAGATCGGCCACATCCTCGACCACGCAAAGCTCGCCGGTGGCGCGCCGTTCATCGGTGCAGATGTCGCAGATGTCAGAGGTGCCGACATTGCCGCAGTTTAGGCATTCACGGGCGGTGGCCGCCACCTGCCCCATCAGATCGGCCAGCGGCGTCAACAGCAGCGCCCGCTTGCGGATCAGGTGCAGCACCGCGCGCCGGGCCGAGCGCGGGCCCAGCCCGGGCAAACGCGCCATCAGCTCGATCAGCGCGTCGATATCCTTGGTCGATCCGGCCATGTCCTGTTTCCCGTGCGCTCCCCCGCTCTGACGCGATCATGCCCGCAGTTTACCACAAAGGGAACGCCACCGTGTCAGAACGGCAGTTTGATATCCTTGGGCAGGCCCATGCCTTCGGTCAGGGCGGCCATTTCCTCTTGCGCCTTTTCGGCGGCCTTGGCCTGGGCGTCCTTGATGGCAGCCAGGATCAGGTCCTCGACCACTTCCTTGTCGTCTCCGTTGAAGATAGAGGGGTCGATATCCAGCCCCTTCAGCTCGCCCTTGGCGGTGGCGGTGGCCTTGACCAGCCCGGCCCCGGATTCGCCGGTGACCAGAATGCTGTTCAGGTCCTCTTGCATCTGAGCCATCTTGGTCTGCAATTCCTGCGCCGATTTCATCATCTTGGCCATATCGCCAAGGCCGCCGAGTCCTTTGAACATTGGGTGTCTCCTGCAAATCCGGTTTGCGCCTAGATACGGGCGCCGGTCCAGCGGCACAAGCCTATCCCGGCGCGGAAGCGCAACCGGCTGTCTTTGGCCCCGTTCGGTGCTAGTCTTGCCGGCACCCGGATCGCGGGAGGAGGGCTGCCATGTTCGCGGTTGCAGATACGGACAAGCTGGTTGACGACGCGGTGATCACCCCGGAGGCCGCGCGCGAGATCGAGGCGCGATCGCGGCAGGCGATGGTGACACTGGGTATCAACACGGTCCTGTGCCTGGGTATCCTGTCAGCGACGGGCGGGCTGATCCTGTGGTTGCAGGATCCGCTGGCAGTGGCGGTGGTGGGGCTTTTGTTGCTGGCGGGCGGGTTTGGCACTCTGTCGCGTGGCGGCGGCGACTTGCGGATGTTCGGCAATGCCGCGGCGCTGATCGGGGCCGGGATGCTGTGTGGCGGCGGTACGGTCGAGCTGGTGTCGAACCATCCGCAGATCGCGGGCCAGGTGCTGAGTGTTCTGGGCGGACTGATCATGGCCGGGGCGACACTTGCCTTTGTCCGTGATCTGGTGCGGGCGCCGTTCGTCACCGGGGCGGTGGCCCTGATGGGGCTGGCGATGCATGTCGGCGGGCTGGGGTATCTGATTGCCGACAACGGGGTGTCGGGCCTGCCGGTCAGCCTGTTTTATCTTTATACGGCGGCTTTGCTGTTGGCGGGCGGATGGCTGCTGGACGTGCGGCTGATCACGGCGCTGGCCATCGTTCCCTTTGCCCAGATGCTGGATACCGGCACCTTTTACTTCCACGCGGCCTATGTGTTCTATTCGCCGGAATCGACGCTTTCGATCCTGCAAATGGCGGTGCTGCTGGCGGCCTGTCTCTGGGTCGCCGGGCGGTTTGGCGAACGCAGCGCGCGGCATGCGCGCATCCTCGCAATGCTGGGCTTTGTCGTTGCCAATCTTTGTGCGCTGGTTGGCTCGCTCTGGGGCGATGTGGTGGGCGAGACGATCTGGGGTCCGTCAGAGCCGATGGTCTGGACTGAAGACGCCTGGGATGCCTATTCCAGGGCGCGCGACGCCTTTCGCGACAACGCCTTGGTCATTTCCGAGGGCGTCTATTCGGTGCTGTGGGCGGGGGCGCTGGTGGCGCTGTTGTTCTGGTCGGCGCATCGCGGTAACCGGGGGCTGTTCAACGCCTCGCTCGTGTTCGGCGTGATCCACGCCTATACCCAGATATTCGAAAGCTTTGGAGACGAACCGCTGGCCTATGTCATCGGCGGGCTGGCCCTGATCCCGATTGCCTGGGGCATGTGGCGGTTTGATCGGTGGATCAAGGCACAGGCCGTTGATCCAACCGCCTAGGCTTGCAACACCCGGTCGATCGGACCGAAATGGGTGCGACAGCTGGTGCAATATCGCCCTGCGCCCGAAGTTCGGACAAGACCGGGCTGTCCCGTGTTCAGTGCCTAGCTAGGCTGAAAGAGCCAGACTGGCGCGGCGGCCAAAGCCGCGCCAGCCGGTATTAAGTCATATTTCGGTTCAACGCTGTGCCTCGGTTCGCAGCTTGTCCATCAGCGTCTGCAAAGTCTGGACATAGAGCGCGCTGGTCAGTTGGCCGTTCTCGTCGAACTGGTTTGAACTGTCGGCCAAATGCACCTCGGGGCCAGTCACAAGGCGCGGCTGGAACGGCACAATGAAGCCGCGCAGAACCGCCTGCGCGCGCTCGCCCCCGGCCCGGCCACCTGCCGCTGACATCACTGCAACCGGCTTGTCAGCCCAGGGCTTGCCACTGGTCCGGCTGACCCAGTCGAGCGCATTCTTCAGCGCGCCGGACGGCCCCTTGTTGTATTCCGGCGTCGATATGATCACCGCGTCCGCAGCAGCGATCTGATCGGCAAGGCGCTGAACGACCTCTGGAATGCCGTCGGCGGCTTCGTTGTCGCCATCGTAGAGAGGCAGGTTCAGATCGGCCTCGGTATAGCTTGCGGGTCCGAAAAGCCGCGCCGCCTCGCGCAGCAGTTTGCGGTTGGTCGAGGCCGCGCGCAAGGCGCCGCTGAGGCCCAGCAGGGTGAGGTCGGTCATCGGGTTCTCCTGTTTCTGCGTCCCCTTTTACCTAGAGGGCAATCCCGCCGATCCAAACCCCTGACCCCGCGCAAGCGTTGTTCAAATATGCAGGGGTCCATGGGCGCGATCTGCCTTGGTTCAGCCGACGATGATCACCTTCCCGGTCAATGCGCCCTCGACACTTTTGGCAAAGGCCCGGCCAACCCGACCGGCGGCCACCGGTTCATGCCCGGGAAACCACGCGCCATAGCGGGGAACAGAGACATCCAGCAGACCGGGACTGACCACGTTGATCCGTTGCCGGCGTGGCATTTCGATCGCCGCGCCCACGACAAATCCGCCAAGGGCGCCATTCGCGGTCGCCGCACCGGCGCCCATCGGGATCGGATCGCGGTCGAGAACGCCGCTTGTCAGCGTAAAGGACCCGCCTTCGGCCACATGGTCGAACCCACCCAGCACCAGGTTGATCTGGCCCATCACCTTGTTTCGCAATCCGATCATGAAGGTCTCGCGCGTGAACTCACACAAGGCGCCGAAATGTACCTCTCCGGCTGTCGAGACCACCGCGTCGACCATGCCGGTCCGGGTATACATCGCGGCGACCGACTGAGGGTCGGCAATATCGACCGTCACGTCACCCCGGCTGCGCCCGGCCCGAATAAGCTCGTGCCGACTGCCCAATTCCTTGCAAACCGCCCTGCCGACGTCGCCTTCGGCCCCAACCACAATGATCCGCATCTCATCCTCCTTCGATCTCGGAATATCTCTGCAACTTGTGCGCCAGCAGCGCGGCGCAGCGGTCAAGCGCGGCCCGGCGCAGTTCAAGGTTGGCGGCATGCTCCTGCAACATCCGGCGCCGCTCGGGGATGGTGGCATCGCCCTGCCGGTAGAGCTCGGCAAAGCGGCGCATCGCGCGCAGTTCCATCCCGGTTTCGCGCAAGGAGGCGAGCAGTCTGAGCCAGTCCGCCGTTTCGGGTGAAAACCGCCGCATCCCGTCAGCGCCGCGCGCAATCGGGGGCAGCAGCCCCGAACGCTCGTAGAAACGGATCGTGTCGATGCTCAAACCGGATCTGGCGGCAGCCTCTGCAATCTTCATCCGCGATCTCCGCCGTTGGGTTTTCCCAAGCCTACCGCCCTTGAGCGGCTCCAGATCAAGCGGTTTCTGCGGATTGTTAGAGACACCGGCGGAAACGCGAAACCCCGCGCCTTGCGAGGCGCGGGGTTTGAGTGCCTGGGCTTGTTGCCCCGATCAGTTGCGCGGGATCACCACGATCTCGACACGCCGGTTCTGGGCCTTGCCCTCGGGCGTCAGGTTCGAGGCGATCGGGTTGTTCTCGCCCATGCCCAGGGTCGAGATCCGGTCATAGGTCACGCCACCCGCCTGCAGGATGTCGGCCACGGCGCCAGCGCGCCGCTCGGACAGACCCTGATTATAGGCGGCCTCGCCGTCGCTGTCGGTATGGCCGATGACCTGCACCGTCGATTTCGGATAGCGGACCAGATGCGCCGCGACCTTTTGCAGATCCGACCGCAGGGCCGGACGCACCGTGGCGCTGTCGGTGTCAAACGTGATGTCATTCGGCACGCTCACAACCAGACGGTCGCCGGTATTGGTGATGGTGATGCCGTCATTGGCCAGTTCCTGACGCAGTTCGGCGGCCTGCTTGTCCAGCTGGTTGCCGATCAATCCGCCACCGGCGGCCCCGATGGCCGCACCGGCCAGTGCACCCAGGCCGGGATTGGAATCGTTGGCGATGGCACCAACACCGGCCCCGAGGATACCGCCGATCAGCGCACCCTGCTTGGCCTGCCGATTAGGGTCGGTATTGGTGCTGAGCGAGGCCGGGTCTGTGCAGGCGCCCAGCGCCAGAACGACTGCCAGCCCGGTGGCGAGTGTAAGTTTTGTCTTGGTCATGGGTTCACCTTCTGCTCCTGGTCCCGATTGCCGCGGGATTTGTTGCTTTTGCCCCAAGTATATCACTGGGCGGGCCGGTACAAACAAGCAACAAAGCGGTGAAATCGGCGATTCCTTGCGCATCGCCCTACCGCGCGCTGGCCGCGGCGGCCTCGTCCCAGCGGCTTTGATCCTGCCAGAGCTGGCGCAGGGCTGCCGCCTGCGGGGCAAAGCTGTCGGGCAGCAGGTCGCAGGCCCAGATCCGGTCGGTTCGGAAATGGCGGAACCCGTTGCGCAGCTCGCACCAACCCGCCAGCATGGTGCAGTCGAGGTGATAGATCAGCCCGACCGGGCGCAGCGCGCGCAGCGTGCGGCTGCCGTCGCCGCTGCGATACTCGATCCTGAGCTTGCGTGCCTCGCGCACGGCCTGACGCAACAATGCGATGGGGGTACAGCCCCGTCCGGGATCGTCGGCGGGCGCGCCCCAGGGCGCCACCCGCAGCCAGTCGGCCGGATCGTGCAGCGCGTCGATCTTGGCGCAAACCCGTTCTGCGGCCTGTTGCAGGGCGCTGTCGCCGGTGCGGGCCAGCATCGAGAGGCCGACGCGCAGCGCCTCGACCTCTTCCTGGTCGAAGTTGAGCGGCGGCAGGTCATAGCCGCCGCGCATAACGTAACCCAGGCCCGCCGCGCCCTCGATCGGGGTGCGCATGGCCTGAAGCGCCGCGATATCGCGATAGACGGTGCGGGCCGAGACCTCGAGCCGCGCGGCCAGATCCTCGGCGGTCATGGGCGCGGTGGCGGCGCGCAGGATCTGGATGATTTCGAACAAACGGGTGGAGCGGCGCATGGGATCCTCTGGAACACTGCTGACACCTTAGCACAGCCCCCTGACAACGGGGTGTCAGCAGGGTTGCGGTCTGATGGCGGGCGTATCGACACCCATAGGAGACCGACCATGCCAAGCCGCGACCACCATGTCCTGATGGCCCTCAGACTGGAGCGTTGGAGCAAGCCCAAAACACTGCGCAATTGGGAGACCGAGAGAGGGCTTGCCGCCCGGCGCGCGGTCCCGTCGAGGCGGTTGCATCTGTTGCGCTGGATGGCGGCGCGCTGGCGCTAGGCCTCGCTGCGGGCCGCTTCCCAGGCCAGCATGGCACGTTTCACCGGCAGACCCCAGTGATAGCCGCCCAGTCCGCCGGATTTGCGCAGGGCGCGGTGGCAGGGGATCAGCCAGCTGACCGGGTTGCGCCCCACCGCCGTGCCCACCGCGCGCACCGCGCGCGGCTGTCCGATGGACTGGGCCAGTTCGCCATAGGTGGTGACCTGGCCCGAAGGGATGCGCAAGAGCGCCTCCCAGACCTTGATCTGCAAGGGCGCACCGATCAGGTAGAGCGGCACCGGCTCCAGCCGGTCGCTGGCGGCGCCAAAGGCGCTGAGCGCCCAAGGGCGCAGGCGCATCGGATCCTCGACGAAGGTGGCCTGTGGCCAGCGCGACAACAAATCCTGCATCGTGGCCTCGGCCCCCGCCTCGGCGGCAAAGCCGATGCCGCAGATGCCGCGCTCGGTTCCCATGACCAGTGCGGGGCCAAAGGGGCTTTCGAACCAGCCCCAGTAGATCGTCAGATCCGCGCCCTTGCGGGCATAGTCGCCGGGGCTCATCGCCTCCCACCGGACGAAGAGGTCGTGCAGGCGCCCGGTGCCCGAGAGGCCCACATTCTGGGCGGCTTCGAGCAGAGTGAACCGTTCCTCAAGCAGCGCCTTGGCATGGCCCAGCGTCAGGTATTGCTGGTATTTCTTGGGCGAGACCCCGACCCAGCGCGAAAAGATGCGCTGGAAATGCGCGGGGCTCATGTTCATCCGGGCAGCCAAATCGTCCAGCGACATGCTCTCGCCGCCTGCGTCGATCAGTTCGATCGCGCGGCGGATGACGCCATAGTGATAGCCCTCTTCCATCGTCTGAACATTCATGTCGCACCTCTTTGTCTGAACTGGAGAGTAGCGCGCGGGCGCCGTTGTCGCGACCCGGAACCTGTGCAAATATTTGTCAACTGAGTTGACGAATCATGCTCACCGGTCCAGTACTGCGGGCATGACACATGAACCCGATCAGCTTTATCAGGCGGTACAGGCCACGCGGCCGCTGTTGCGCAACATCACGGCAGCGGTGGAGCGGGGGAGTATGCGCGAGGGCGTAACCGTGGGACAGCGCGCCATTCTTGAAGGTCTGTCGCTGACCCCCGGCGCTACGGCGCCGCAACTGGGCGCCACGTTGCAGATGAAGCGGCAATATATCTCGCGCATCCTGCAAGAGGTGCAGCGCGCCGGGCTGATCGAGCGGCATACCAATCCCGAACACGCGCGGTCCCCCCGCTATTGGCTGACCCCGAGGGGGGAGGCCATCATCACCGCGATCCGGGCGGATGAGATGGCGAAGCTGGCGCTTTTCTCCGAGGGGTTCTCACCCGCCGAGCTTGCCGCCTATCACAAGGTGCAGCTTGCCCTGACCCGGTTCTTTGCAGACTTGGCCAAGGAGGCTTGACATGTCCTTTCTCTGGATATTCGCCGCCGGGATCGTGATCGCGGCTCTCTATATCCTGCTGGAGATCCGCAAGATCGGGTCGCCAACCAAAGGGCCTGTCATCGAGCGCGCCACCCGTCCCGGAACGGCACTGGTGGTGATCGACATGCAGACCGATTTCACCTCGCTGCCGGTGTGGCAATCCCCACAGCTGGACACCGCGATAGAGAACATCGGAACAGCGGTGGATGCGGCGCGACAGGCAGGTGTGCCGGTGATCGCGATCCGGCAGGTGTACAAGGCCGGGCTGGCCCGGCTGTTGAACGGCTGGTTCAATCAGGGGCGCGGCAATGCCGGGTCGACGGGCATCGGGCTGGACCCACGCCTGGGACTGGTGCCTGACATCGAGTTCGAGAAATCCATGGGCGATGCCTTTTCCGAACCCGCGTTGGAGCGATACTTGGAGGAAAACCGGATCGGCACCCTGATCCTGACCGGTCTGGATGGCTGTCACTGTGTCAAGAACACTGCGTTTGGCGCTCTGAACCGGGGATATGCGGTGCGGATCGACCCCAAGGCAGTGCTTGCGGCCAATGATGCCGAATGGTCAAAGGTACAGCAAAACCTGACGGCAGCCGGGGCGGAATTGGGCGCGACGGAGGCCTAGGCACTGCCTTTTCAATTGCGGGGGAGTGTCTGTCAGGGCATTAAGGCCCGGATGGCAAAACAACTCGATTACCACACGATCCGCGAGATCTTTACCCGGTTTCAGGCCGCCGATCCCGAACCCAAGGGCGAGCTGGAGCATGTGAACGCCTATACGCTGGTGGTAGCGGTCGCGCTGAGCGCGCAGGCCACCGATGCGGGCGTGAACAAGGCCACCCGCGAATTGTTCAAGATCGCCGACACGCCGGAAAAGATGCTGGCGCTGGGCGAAGAGGGCGTGACCGAGCATATCAAGACCATTGGCCTGTTCCGTCAGAAGGCCAAGAACGTGATCAAGCTGAGTCGCATCCTTGTCGAGCAATATGGCGGCGAAGTACCCAATTCGCGCGCCGCGCTGCAATCGCTGCCCGGTGTCGGTCGCAAGACCGCCAATGTGGTGCTGAACATGTGGTGGCGCATCCCGGCGCAGGCGGTGGACACCCATATCTTTCGCGTCGGCAACCGTACCGGCATCTGTCCGGGCAAGGATGTGGACGCGGTCGAGCGCGCCATCGAGGACAATATCCCGGCCGATTTCCAGCAGCACGCGCATCACTGGCTGATCCTGCACGGCCGTTACCATTGCAAAGCCAGAAAGCCGATGTGCGGCACCTGCCTCATCCGTGATCTGTGCCAATTCGAGGACAAGACCCTATGAAGACCTACGATGTCGTTGGCATCGGCAATGCCGTTGTCGATGTGATCTCGCAAGCCGATGACAGCTTTCTCGACCTGATGGGGATCGAGAAGGGCATCATGCAACTGATCGAGCAGGAGCGCGGCGAGGTGCTCTATGCCTCGATGAAGGAGCGGGTGCAGACGCCGGGCGGTTCGGTTGCCAACACCATCGCGGGCGCGGGCGCGCTGGGTCTGGATACGGCGTTTATCGGGCGGGTGCGCGACGATGCGCTGGGTCATTTCTATGCCGACGCGATGAACGAGGGCGGTATCGACTTCGTCAACCCGCCCGTGGCGGGTGAACTGGCGACCTCGCGCTCGATGATCTTTGTCTCGCCCGATGGCGAGCGGTCGATGAACACCTATCTGGGTATCTCGACCACGCTAAGCTCGGCGGATGTGCCCGAGCAGGTGACGGGCAATGCCAAACTGATGTTCCTCGAAGGCTATCTGTTCGACCATGATGCCGGGAAATCCGCGTTTCGCGAGGCGGCGCGGGCAACCCGCGCGGCGGGTGGCAAGGCGGGGATCGCGATTTCCGATCCCTTCTGTGTCGACCGGCACCGGGCCGATTTCCTGTCGCTGATCCAGCACGATCTGGATTTCGTGATCGGCAACGAGGCCGAAATCCAGTCGCTGTTCGAGACCGACCATCTGGACGATGCGCTGATGCTGACCTCGGGCATCTGCCCGCTGGTCGTGTGCACCCGTTCGGGCGACGGGGTGACGGTGATGGACGGCACGGTGCGCATCGACGTGCCGGTGGAAAAGGTGGTGCCGGTGGATGCCACCGGCGCGGGCGACCAGTTCGCTGCGGGCTTCCTGTTTGGCATGGCCACGGGCCGCGATTACGAGACCTGTGCCCGGATCGGCAATGTCTGCGCCCGCGAGGTGATCAGCCATATCGGCCCGCGCCCCGAGACGAATATGGTCGAGCTGCTGAAGGAAAACGGGCTGCTCTGATCCCGGGCCCGGGAGGGGCGCTGCCCCTCTTGCCCTGCGGGCAATTCACCCCGGAGTATTTTCGACCAGAAAGAAGCAGAGGCTGAGGCTGGGAGTCCTCCGGAGGTCCGGCTACACCTGAGCGGCGCGCGCGTTTGCCGTCTCGGCGCTGCGAAGTGCCTTGGCCAGCAGGGTGGACAGAGCCGCTTGTTCCTCTGTCGTCAATCCCTCCAAGAGCTGCGCCTGCGTCGCTACATGGGCGGCCATCATCTCGTTGATCAGGGTCAGCCCCCTGGGGGTGAGCGCAATGATCACGCTGCGGCTGTCATCGGGGTTCTTGCGGCGTTCGACCAGTCCGTCCTGTTCCAGCCGGTCGATCCGGTTGGTCATGGTGCCCGAGGCGACCATGGTGGCATCGAGCAGCGCGCCGGGGGAAAGCGCATAAGGCGGACCCGAGCGCAAGAGCGTGGCCAGAACGTCGAACTTGGCCGCATTCAGCCCGTTGCGGGCAAAGTTTTCCTGCATCCCCTGTCCAAAAGCCATCGACAGCCGCGCGACCCGGCCGATCACCGCCATTGCCCGCGTGTCGAGGTCGGGGCGCTCGGCCGCCCATTGCCGGATGATAACGTCTACATGGTCCATGATTCGGGTTATTTCCGCAATTTATCTTGACGTCAAGATAAATGATGTTATCTCGACGTCGAGATAATTTGATGAGGCCCCCCATGTCACGGACAACGGATATCGCCCTGACCGCAATCGCCCCAGCCATCTGGGGCAGTTCCTATATCGTCACCACCCAGTTCCTGCCTGCGCATTCACCCTTTGTCGTGGCGTTGCTCAGGGCGTTGCCGGCCGGGTTGCTTTTGATGCTGCTGGTGCGTCAACTGCCGCCGCGCGAATGGATCGGGCGGCTGCTGATCCTGGGCGCGTTGAACTTTGCCGTGTTCTGGTCGTTGCTCTTTGTTGCCGCCTATCGCCTGCCGGGCGGGGTGGCGGCGACGGTGGGTGCGGTGCAGCCGCTGATCGTCGTGTTCCTGTCAGCGGTGGCGCTGGGCACACAGATCCGGCTGGGAGCGGTGCTGTCAGCCTTGGCGGGGGTCGTCGGTGTGGCACTGTTGCTGCTGGGGCCCGAGGCGCGGCTGGATTGGATCGGCGTACTGGCCGGGCTGGGCGGCGCGCTGTCGATGGCGGTGGGCGTGGTGCTGACCCGCAAATGGCGGCCCGATGTGCCGCTGGTTACTTTCACTGCCTGGCAGCTGACTGCCGGTGGCCTGTTGATGATCCCGGTGGCCTGGCTGGCCGCGCCCGACTGGCCCGGCTTGAGCCTGATCAATCTGGCGGCGCTGGCCTGGCTCAGCCTGATCGGCGGTGCGCTGACCTATATCCTGTGGTTTCGCGGTCTGGCGCGGATCGAACCGGCAGCGGTCTCGCTGCTCGGCATCCTCAGCCCGTTGACGGCGGTGATCCTGGGTTGGCTGGCGCTGGGCGAATCCCTGAGCCCGGTTCAGGGGTTGGGCGCGATCATCGTGCTGGGCGCGGTGTGGATCGGGCAGCGCCCGGCGGACGCGCCCCGGCGACTGCGCTTTGCTCAGCCCAGATGCGGGGCAAAGGCCGCAACGACACGCTCGTAGACGTCACGCTTGAACGGCACGATCTCGGCCACCAACCGGCCGGGATCCTGCCATTTCCACCGGCTGAATTCGGGGTGTTCGGTCTTGATGTCGATCTGATCGTCGCGGCCGGTGAAGCGGAACAGGTACCATTTCTGCTCCTGCCCGCGATAGCGCCCCTTCCAGATCCGCGGCACCAGGTCATGCGGCAGGTCATAGGGCAACCAGCCCTCGGTTTCCGCCACCATCTCGACCAGATCCGCTGTCACGCCGGTCTCTTCCCATAGCTCGCGCAGGGCGGCCTCATAAGGGTCCTCGTCCTCGTCCACCCCGCCTTGGGGCATCTGCCAGGCATCGGTGTTCTGGTCCATGCGTTGGCCGACAAAGACGAACCCATCGCCATTCATCAGGACCACGCCCACGCAGGGGCGATAGGGAAGCGCGGCAATCTGTTCGGGTGTCATCCGGGGCCTTTCATTGCGGTTGGCCCTGTCTAGCAAGCGACGTTACGGCGGCAAAGGGGGTGACGTCGGGTTTCGCGTGACAGGGGCGCGGGCTAGGGTGATCCTGCCCGTCAAATCCGAGGGAGAGTAATTCCGATGACTGCGTACCCACATATGCTTGCCCCGCTTGATCTGGGCTTTACCACGCTGAAGAATCGCGTGCTGATGGGCTCGATGCATACCGGGCTGGAAGAGACCCGCGACTGGAACCGGGTGGCCGAATTCTATGCCGATCGCGCGCGGGGTGGCGTGGGGCTCATGGTGACCGGCGGTATCGGTCCGAACATGGAAGGGTCTGTCCTGCCGGGGGCGGCGATGATGACCAGCGACAAGGATGTCGCGAACCACTCCATCGTCACCGCCCGGGTGCACGAGGCGGGCGGCAAGATCGCGATGCAGATCCTGCATGCCGGCCGCTATGCCTATGGGCCGAAATGCGTGGCGCCCAGCCCGGTGAAATCGCCGATCTCTCCGTTCCCGCCGACCGAGCTGGACGAGGAAGGGATCGAGAAGCAGATCGGCGATATCGTCAATGCCGCGGTGCTGGCGAAGCAGGCGGGCTATGACGGGGTCGAGATCATGGGGTCGGAGGGGTATTTCCTGAACCAGTTCCTGGTCACCCATACCAACAAGCGCACCGACCGCTGGGGCGGATCTTATGACAACCGGATGCGCCTGCCGATCGAAGTGGTGCGCCGCACCCGCGAGGCGGTGGGCACCGATTTCATCATCATCTATCGCCTGTCGATGATCGACCTTGTCCCCAATGGCTCGACCTTTGATGAGGTGGTGCAGCTGGCGAAAGAGATCGAAAAGGCCGGTGCCACGATCATCAATACCGGCATCGGCTGGCACGAGGCGCGGATTCCGACGATTGCCACCAGCGTTCCGCGCGCGGCCTTTGCATGGGTCACGAAAAAGCTGATGGGGCAAGTGTCGATCCCGGTCATCACCTCGAACCGGATCAATACGCCCGAAGTGGCCGAGGACGTGCTGGCAACCGGCTGTGCCGACATGGTGTCGATGGCCCGCCCGATGCTGGCGGATGCGGATTTCGTCAACAAGGCGGCGGCGGGACAGGGCGACCGCATCGCGCCCTGCATCGCCTGCAACCAGGCCTGTCTGGACCATACGTTTGGGGGCAAACTGACCTCGTGCCTGGTGAACCCGCGCGCCTGTCATGAAACCGAACTGGTGGTGGAGACGGCGGCGGCGCCCAAGAAGGTTGCCATCGTGGGCGCCGGTCCTGCGGGCCTGTCGACCGCGATCACCGCCGCGCAGCGCGGCCATGCGGTGACCGTGTTCGACAAGTCGGACGAGATCGGCGGTCAGTTGAACATGGCCAAGCAGGTGCCAGGCAAGGAAGAGTTCTGGGGGCTCGTGGACTGGTACCGGGTGATGCTGGCCGATCTGGGTGTGACCCTGAAACTGGGCCAGGCAGTAGGCGCCGATGATCTGAGCGGATTTGACGAGGTGGTGATCGCCACGGGCGTCAGCCCGCGCGATCCGGCGATCCCGGGACAGGACCGGGCCAATGTGCTGAGCTATGTCGACGTGCTGCGCCATAAGAAGCCGGTGGGCAAGCGGGTGGCGGTGATCGGTGCCGGAGGCATCGGGTTCGACGTGTCCGAGTTCCTGCTGGAAGAGGGCCACAGCCCGGCGACCGACCTGCCGCTGTGGATGAAGGAATGGGGTGTGACCGACCCGGGCGAGCACCGCTCGGGCCTGGCGCCCGAGGGGCCGCAGCCCGCCAAGCCCGAGCGCGAAGTGACGCTGTTGCAGCGCAAGGCCAAGGCGCATGGCAAGGACCTGGGCAAGACGACAGGCTGGATCCACCGCGCGACGCTGAAGATGAAGGGTGTCAATTTCGTGGGCGGTGTGAACTACGAGAAGATTGACGACGACGGTCTCCATATCAGCTTTGGCGAGGCGCGGGAGAACCCGACGGTGATCGCCTGCGACACCGTGGTTCTGTGTGCCGGTCAGGTCTCGGACCGGTCGTTGGCGGATGCGCTGGAGGCCAGGGGCGTGCCCTGCCATGTGATCGGCGGGGCGGACGTGGCCGCCGAACTGGACGCCAAGCGCGCGATCAATCAGGGCACCCGGCTGGCGCTGTCGTTCTGATCGGGGCGATGGAGAGATTTTTCGTCGAAAAATCTCTGCCTCCGGCGGGAGTATTTGCAGCGAAATGAAGGGGCAAAGCGCTTGGGCCTTGGCTGGGTTTCATGGTAGTGTTCAGCCATTGGTTGCAAGGATTGAACGCTCATGTCGGAAAAAGCGCTTTATGAACCTCTCTCTGCCGGTGACCCACTGTTTTCGGGCTATCGGTTCCGCACCGGCGATCCCGGTGGTCCGCAGACCGAGGGGTTAGGGCTTGGCCTGGGCGGCGAGAATGGGCTGCAACCGGGTGATCCGGTTGCGCTCGATCAGCATTATGTACGCGCGGTGGCCTTTACCCGCGAGGCCAGCGGCAAGGTCAGCTGGTTCAACAGCCTGTTCAGTGCGCAGGCCAGCGGCAAGTCGGTGGGCGTGTTGCAGGAGGCGAAATCGTTCATGGTGGGGACGGTCGATGGCCAACAGGTGGAAATCGGCGTTGCGGTTCTGTTGAAGATCGAGGCCACCAGTTTCAAATCGGATGCGCAGGTCTCGGTGGCCAATATCGCCGCCGAGGCGCAGCTGGGCCTGTCGCGGGCAGAGATGGAGATCAGCGTAAGGGGCTATACCGGGGCGCTGGGCGACATGCTGCCCGCGCCGAGCGGGGTCGACCTGACCTCGTACACCAAATATCTCGAAGCGTTCGAGCGCATCCAGAAACATGTGTTCGGGCCGGGCGGTGCGGCGCAGTATTCGCCGGTCGTTCTGGGCAAGCTGCGGGCCGGTGCCGGGGGCGATTGACCGCCACACGGATCGGACCGCGCCCCCTGTTGGTTGAAACCTCTGTTGCGCTGGTTGTTCTAGCCGTGGCTTGCGCGGCTGTCGTCGGGGGCCTGATCGCGGTGGGTCATGCCATAGTCGCGGATCACGCCCGCCACGCGCAGGCGGTAGTCGGCGAAGAGCGCCTAGCGCCCGCGAGTCTGCGCGCCGCGATGGGCGGCAAGCCGGCGCCAGCGGGTGACGGCTTCTTCATCCTCCCAGAACGACAGCGACAAGAGCTTGCCGGGGGTGCTGAGGCTCTGGAACCGTTCGACCGAGATGAAGCCCGGCATATCGTCAAGCAGGGCGCGCATCCGGCCCGCGAGATCGAGATAGGCATCCTGTTGTTCGGGGGCGGGTTCGACTTCGAAGATGACGGCGATCATGTCGGCTCTCCATGCGGGGTGGAGACCCGTTTGAGCCATGTGCGGTCCTCGCGCAGAATGAACTTCTCGGTTTGGGCGAAGTCGTAGTTCTGGCGCCCCAGCGGATCGGCGGCAAGGCGGGCGCGATAGGTCTCGTATTCGGCCAGGCTGGGAATGTTGTAGATGCCATAGGCGAGGGTCGATGAGCCCTCGTGCGGGGCGTAGTAACCGATCAGGTCGGCGCCGCAACGCGGGATCGCCTGGCCCCAGGTCCGGGCGTAGCGTTCGAACTGCGCTCGCTTGGTCGGGTCGATATGGTAGCGGATGATGCAGGTCAGCATTGGGGTCCTTTCATCTGGACCCCTGTCTTAGGGCAAGGATCGCCGGCGAGGGTTCGCCCGCGGTCGAAGCTTACGACCTACTTCACCTCGATGGTGATCACCTCGGACACGATCGGGGTGCTGTGGGGCACATGAGTATAGTCGCCCATCACCAACTGCAGCGTATGTTTGCCCGGTTCGAGGTCGAGCGTGACCTCGGTCTGGCCCTTGCCGAAGTGGCGGTGGTGCTCATCCGCGGGAAGGGCGTATGTCAGCTCCTCGGCCCCATCTTCGCCCTGACCCATCGGCGGCCGGTCGACCAACAGGTGGTGATGGCCGGTATTCTCGGCTTTGGTCCCGGCCGGGGCGACGCCCATGCCGCTGAGGCCGAAGATCACCCTGACCGGAGAGGAGACGGTATCGCCATCGGCGAGGTTGGCGAAATAGACGCGCGCCTCGGGGTTGGCGACGGTGTCGCCACCGGCAAAGGCCGGAAGCGCGATGGCCAGAGCGGCCAGACAGGCGGCTAGCTGTTTCACGTGGGTCTCCTTTGTGCAAAAACTCTGTTGCGATCCTACCGCAGATGCGCCGTTTCTCGGATCACGAAGATGTTTTCAGGCACCGAAAACCATTGTTTCCCTGTTTCCCTGCCGCAAACGATCCGCGACAAAACCCTGATATTATCCCAGCTCTGCCCCGTTCTCGCCCAGATCTGCCCGGATAAGTGATCCTCAAGCAAGATCAATCAGCCGAGGAACCGAGCATGGACCGACTGACAGAAATGGAAGCTTTTGCCAATGTCGTGGACCAGGGCGGATTCACCGATGCGGCAAAGAAGATGGGCATCTCGAAATCCGCGGTGTCTAAGCATGTTTCCAGTCTCGAAGCGCGCCTGGGCGCCCGGCTGTTGAACCGGACCACCCGCCGGGTGTCGCCGACGGAAATCGGCCTGGCCTATTATGATCGCGCTCGTCGGGTGCTGAACGATGCCGGAGAGGCCGACGCGCTGGTGACCTCGATGCAATCAGCGCCCTCGGGGTTGCTCAGGATCTCGGTCGCGACCGATTTCGGCGTCAATCATCTGTCGCCGGTCCTGTCCGGCTTTCTGGCTGAGTTTCCCGATATCACCGTCAACATGGTTCTGAACAACCGTTATGTTGAGTTGATCTCGGAAGGGTTCGACATGGCCGTCCGTATCGGCGAGCTCGAAGACAGCACCCTGCGCGCCCGCAAGCTGAGCGAAACCACCAAACGGATGATCGCCAGCCCCAGCTACTTCGAGAAATACGGGCGACCGCAAAAGATCGACGATCTGAACGAACACAAGCTGTTGCACTATTCCAGCCAGGCCTCGGGCAATGTCTGGAAGCTAACCGCGCCGTCGGGCGAGAAACGTCAGGTACGCACCGCCGGCTGGCTGAGTGTGAACGACGGTCAGTCGCTGCTGAACGCCGCCATTTCCGGGCTGGGGATCGCCTATCTGCCCTGCTACCTGTTCGCCGATGCCATGGAACAGGGGCTCGTCGAGGATGCGATGCCGTCATTGCCCGACGAAGTACAGGGCATCTACGCTGTCTATCCACCCGGTCGGTTCACCCAACCCAAGGTGCGCGCCTTCATTGATTTCCTGGTCCATTCTTTTGCGGACAAGGGGCCGATGAACTGGTAAAATTCCCGCTTGCTTCCCTGGCAAGAAGACTGCCCCGCGCCTGGCGCGGGGTTTTTTCCTTGAAATGGAAGGCGAGTAACGACAAGTCTTTGATATCTAAAAAAGAAGAACAAGAAGAAACGTTGTGAAATTATCAAGACCTATTTTTGCAATCAGGTCGAATATCACCGTCTTCGCTGAGCATTTCTGGAAAATAGTTATTCCGACCAGCAAGTGCAAACAAACTGGCCACCCTTAAACGTCAAGCCGTTATTCTAGTGAATTATTTCGATGACTTGATTTCGCCGCTTGACTTCGGGGCAGTCCTCAAACAGCGCGCTTTCAGGCCAGTATTTTCTCTCCGAGAAGTAACAGGACATCGGTCAAGAAGTGTGCTTTGGGGGGTGAATCTAGAATCACCTATGAGGAAAGGATTTACCTAGCAGGCTGCAGCCGAGGCCGCGACCGAAACGCAAGCTTCGCTGTTTGGCGAAGAGGCCGTGCAGGAAAGCCTCTGCCTTGAGCGCGCCAAGGTCCTCGATCGGGCCATCAAAGACCTTGGAAGCGAGATCAGCACCTTCAAGACGCTGGTCAACCGGGCCGACGCTATCTCTGAGGCCGGGAACGTGCTACAGTCGGAGACCAACGAAGCGCGCCTCAAGGCAGACACCGAGGCACGGGCCGCACTCTCGAAGCAGGCCAACACCAAAGGACCGATCAGCGATGCACTCACCGAAGCAGCCCGCAAGTACCGAGAAGACGGAAAACTCGCAGACGCAGCGCGAGCCTTTGCCGATGCTGTCAGAAGAGAGAGCAGCCTGGGCGAAGGAAGAGGGCCGCAAGCTGGCCCTGCTCGGGATGGTGATGGACAAGCGCAAGCAAGCGGGCCTGAACCCGTATCCGCCGGGATCGCTGGTCGAGAGCAAACCCAAGCCGAAGGCGTAGACGCCGCCCGGGCAGCGCCCCGCAAGCCTGCTTCCGAACCCTCCAAGACCATTGGTTCCGCCAAAGACCCGCTTCGCAAGAAGGGGGATTGGTAGGACGCGGATCTTGTCGTGGAGAACCAGGACGGAAACACCTTTTTGAAATGCCTAGCGGCACCCCATTCTTTGTCTATCGCACCGATGATGAGGTCCGGTTCGATGTGTTCAGACTGAAAGAAGGTGGCGCCGGAAACGCTCTCTATGCCACAAAGGACTAACCAGAGCATGCACTCCTGCACGAGCTCGGTCATGGCGTTTACGGAAAACAGCGTATGGCTGAAAATAAAGCTCTTGAGCGATGAACAAGTATCGAGGCAGGCCCAGTCTGCTCTTTGGTGCGTTCTGACTTTGATTGACTAGGTTTTGTGCTGAGTTGACCGCGTGACGCTGGAGTTAGACTTGTCGGGCGGCCCCATTGTCTTTTTCGACATCCGACGCTATCTTTCGGATTGCCTCGGCAGAGAGGATAGATTTCTGGCTCATCCCATCGGAAGAGATTGCAGACTCTACCCACTTCGCTGCCGAGGCGCCGTCCTCCAAAAACTCGACTGCCTCGAGAGCCTGCGCGCAAAGTGTTGTTTGTAGGGGGCAGCAGAAATGGTATTGATGGCGCCTCGCCAGCGACAACTCGCAAAACTGAAAGGAGGTTTGCAGATGAAATCAGAGAACAACTCGACATCGATCCAAGCGCCCTCACAGCCAGCGAAGCGGCCTATGTCCTCAACTTCCGAGATGCTGATGCCCTCCGAGATACAGGCGCTAAGGCAAGATCAGAAAGAAGCCTCCGACTGGATGAGGAAGGAACTGGCGCGCAATCCGATCCGGTAAGGGAGTTCCAGCGCCAAAGCTATCGGATCGCCGTGTTCGGTAGCTGGGCTGATCCGTCTGGCTGACAGTACGTCCCCGAACGCTAGATTTCAGGAAACCAATCGCTTGAAAATACTGGTTCTCACAGGGGCAGGACTATCCGCCGAAAGCGGTCTGCCGACGTTTCGAGGAATGGGAGGCCTGTGGAACGGGCTGCGGGTGGAAGACCTCGCGACCTCAGACGCCTTGGCGCGAAATCCAGGATTGGTGCTGGACTTTTACAACACGCGCAGACAGCAGATCGCCAAGGCTCACCCAAACGCAGCACATGTCGCGCTGGCGCGACCGCAGTTTGCGACAAAGCACAAAGTGATTGTCGCCACCCAGAACATCGATGATCTGCACGAAAGGGCGGGATCTAGCAAAGTCAGTCATATTCACGGTTCGATCTTTGAAGCGAAATGTAATGCGTGCTGGCGGTCATGGTCTGCATCCTACGACTTGGATCCAGAGGACACCTGCCCACATTGTGACGAACCTGCCGTTCGACCCAATATCGTTCTTTTTGGAGAGGCTCCGAAAGAGACCAGAATGATCGAACAAGCCATCAAGAAAGCCGATCTGTTCGTTGCGATTGGAACCTCGGGAACAGTGCATCCCGCGGCGGACTGGGTTCGGCAGGCGAAGGTGTCCGGAGTACGCACGCTTGAAATCAATACTGCCAAAACAATCGTTTCCGAATTCTTCGACGAGACACTGAGAGGGGCAGCAAGCGAAGTTGTTCCTCGGTGGGTCGCGTCAATGATAGGCTAATCTACGTTGTTCGCCACCTACGCACCGCATACCGACATGTATCGGGTCATGAGTAGCATCGACAACAGTTTAGCCGCAATTTCGACACGCTTACGCGCGCGTACCCATAGCTGAGGCTCGGCGCACGGGCGCTCACCGAGATATTCAGCGCAATCGCGGGCGTATGTGATCTAGAGCCGGTCCATTGCTATGCGACAGAACCTGATTGCCTTTCATTCACGGCTGGTTATTTTCAGGCGCTTCTTAGGATTGCTAGTTAGGTAAGTTCCGTGAAAATCCGAGGTAAGCCGCGTCAATGTGGGGGATTTAGTGGGGGATGCATTCAACTATTTCGTCGAATTTCCATTATAATTCAATAATTTATAAAGAAATGGTGGCGGAGGGAACGGGACCGGGATCCAACGTTCTCCACCTCTAAGTATCTGTTTTTATTCAGTCCGCGAGATGACTTTGGCGCTTTATGCTTTCCGCGTGCCATAAGAGATGGCATTTGCACTCCCAGCTCGGCTTTAGGACGCGAAGAAGGATGAGCAGAGCGTCAGCCGGTACCGGCTGCGAAAGCATCATAGGCGCGCAACGCATCTGCACCGTAAACGGCAGCTGGTCCGCCGCCCATGTAAAGCGCCAGGGAGACAGTCTCAGATACTTCCTCCCGCGTGGCCCCGTGTGTGCGTGCCATCCGCGTGTGGTAGGCGACACATCCATCACAGTGGACAGCGATGCCGATCGCGAGCGCCATGAGTTCTTTCGTCTTCGCATCAAGAGCGTGGCTGGCCGTAGCAGCGGATGACAGCGCAGCGAACGCCTTCATCGCATCGGGTTCGCTTTCCCGGATCAAACCCACTCCAGCCATCACGTCGTCGGCAATTCGTTTGAAGTCTTTTGTCATGTTGCTTCCTCCCCTCTGCGCGGATCAGACTGTCTTGGCTTTCCGGAGTATCGTACCTTCCAGCTTGGTCGCCGCGGAAACTGTGTTGAAAATCGTCCCGTACTTCCGGACGTTGTGATGCATCAGATCGAGTTTACGGTCGTCCTCGTCGGTATCGATGATCAGCTCGTAGGTGATCTTGGCCATGAAAGGCGGGCTGTCCTGGCGGAGGCCTCGAAGGCGCACCTCGACACCGCGGTAGCTGAAGCGGTTGACCGGGGCGATACGCTCGATGCCCTTGATCATGCAGGCGGCAACGGCCGCCAGCAGCAGTTCAGCCGGGTTGAATGCGTCGAGCCGGCCTTTCACGTCCGTATCGAGCGTGATCTCGGCGTCCTTGGTTCTCGCCAAGGACCCGTGGGCATCTACCCGGTTCGCGACGACAGAGTATTCGAGCATCACTCCCACTCCATCTGCTGGAACGCCGTCTGAGCGTTGCGGCCGGCCAATGCCTCGAATTGCTCGAGGTAGGCGAACGCGGATTGATCGACCTCAGGCGCATCCATGATGTCTCCGCCCTCGCCGAGCAGCGCTCCGATCTGCGTGCGCAGGTTCATGAGGTAGTCGTAGGTGTCGGCGCGCGCCCGTTCCATCGTCGTGGCATGGCCGTGGCCCGGGACGACATGCGCTGCACCTGTCGCCGCGACCGCTTCGAAAGCCGCCGGCCAATCGGTGATCGAACTCTGATCCCCAACACCGAGAATGCGCTCCACGTAGACGATGTCGCCGGTGAAAACGACATCGCGTTCCGGCACCCAGACGAAACTGTCACCCGGCGTATGGGCGGCGCCCGGATGCACGATCTCGAACGTCAGCCCGCCCACGTCCAGCGCGAAGTCGGCCTCGAACGTCACGTCCGCATAAGATGGCTCGGTGCCGTCAAGGGCATCTCCCAGGAACTGAGCAAGGGCCGTCATCTGCATCGATCCGCGCTCGCGCTGGTCAGTTACGGCATCTTCGGATGCGATCACCGTCGCTCCCTGCGCCTGCCAATAGCCGTTGCCGAGCCAGCGGTGATCCTGCCCCCCGGTGTCGATGACGTAGAGGACCGGCTGGTCGGTCACGGTGCGGATTGCGGCATGAAGAGCTTCGGCCCCCTTCGAAGACCCGCCCGGATCGATCAGAACGGCACCATTCCCTGTCACGACGAACCCGAAGGTCGCGTTGTTCGCCAGGTTCTCCGGGCTGCGCTGTTCCTTTTCGCCGACGATGGCCCAGACACCTTCCGTGACAGGCTGGACCTCGAGGCCTTGAGCGACGGCGAGACCGGGAGCGATCAATGCCGCGTATATGATGACGGCGCGGATCATGCAGACAGCCAGCCTTCGAGTTTCGCGGCATCGGGCAGCCCGCCCGCATGTACCAGCTTTCCATCGACGGAAATCCCCGGTGTGGACATGACGCCTGCCATGGCGATGGATTTGGGATCGGTGACCTTCTCGACGTCAACGTCAATGCCGAGCTTCGCGGCGACGTCCTTCACCATGGCTTCGGTGGTTTCGCATCGCTTGCAGCCGGGGCCGAAGACCTTGACGGTTTTCATGGGTGTCGTCCTTTCAGAGAATTGCGTTGAAGAGAAAGCCGGTGGCCAGGATTCCCGCAGCCACGACGGCGATGAAGATCGCGATCAGCCGGTAGCTCAGCACCTGCTTGAGGATAATCATTTCCGGGAGCGAAAGAGCGATCACTGACATCATGAAGGCCAACGTCGTGCCGAGGGCAGCTCCCTTGCCCAACAGCGCCTCGACAATCGGAATGACCCCGGCCGCATTCGTGTACATGGGCACGCCCACGACCACGGCGGCGGGCACCGACCACCAGGCCTCGCCGCCCATGATCCGCAGCATCATCTCCTCTGGAACATAACCGTGGATGGCCGCGCCAATCCCGATGCCGATCAGCACCCAGATCCAAACCTTGCCAACGATCTCGCGCACCTGTTCGGCGCCGATCTTCAGCCGGTCCACCAGCGTCAGCCGTTCCTCGGGTAGATCGCCAACGGGGCCCGTATTCAGCTCGCGCACCCAGTCCTGCAGGTACTTCTCCAGCCCCATGCGGCCCAGAACGAACCCGGCGACCGTGGCGATCGTGAACCCGAACACGAGGTAGATCGTGGCGACCTCCCAGCCGACGAGACCGTAGAGCAACCCGAGGCCGACCGGCCCCACCATCGGCCCGGCGATCAAGAAGGAGAAGGTCACGCCCAGCGGGATGCCAGCGGAGACAAAGCCGATGAAGAGCGGAACCGAGGAGCAGGAACAGAAGGGCGTCAACACACCGAGCAGCGCGGCCAGCGGATAGCCCCAGATCTCACGCTTGCCCGCAAGGATCGCGCGGGTCTTTTCAGGGCTGAACCAGCTGCGCAGCACCCCGGTGACGAAGACGATGCCCGTAAGGAGGAGGAGAACCTTGGGCACATCGTAGATGAAGAAGGCAATGGCCTCGCCGGTGTGGCTGTGCCGTTCAACGGGAAAGAGTCCCGTCGCCCATTCCGAGAAAGGGATCAGACGGTCGTAAGCGAGCCACCAGAGAACAGCAGCGACAAGAACTCCGGTGTACCAGAGCCACTCAGACGCCGCCTTTTGGGCGCCGGGTTCATGGGTTTCGGCGGTCATGCTGCTTCCTCTTCGAATGCACGCTCGGCATTAAGGACCGCGTCGAGCAGATTGATGATCTCCGGGGCCAGATCGGGGTTGCGACGATAGCGGACCCATTGTGCGTCGCGACGGTCCACTACGAGATCAGCATCGCGGAGCACCTTCATATGCCGCGACATCCGGCTTTGACTGGCATCCAGCTTCACCATCAGTTCGCAAACGCAATGCTCAGCGCCGTCTTCGAGCAGACGCATCGCACCGAGACGCGTCGGTTCGGCGAGCGCACTCAACACAGTGAGAATCATCTTGGACATCCTTCTGCTTATGCGCATGTGCGCATGGGCAGATAGCCGCCGCCTTGATCTGGATCACCATGCCCATCAGTGCGGACAATCGATTTGCCGATCGGACACCACTAGCTGCAGAGCAGTGGCTCGACCTGGAGCGACGAACCGGGCAAGACGCGCCCTACGTCGGGGTCGATCACGGCTATGCCCTTTGCCAGCGCAATCGGTCCGAGACTTGCCGAGGAGCCTCGATCCAGCCGTCGCAGGATGGGGCGACCAAGGGCGTCTCTTTCGTCCCAGGTCACCGGAAGGTATTCGCGACGTCCGACTTTGCGCGAATAGTCGAAACCCGACACCGCGGGAATCCAGTTGTCGATCTCTTCAAGCAAACCCGCCGCCTTGCGCAGTGCCGGGCGCGCGATCTGGAGAAAGGTGATCGCTGCCGCATAAGGGTTGCCGGGCAGCCCGACGAAGAGAGCTCTGCCGACCCGGCCGATCGTGAGCGGCTTTCCTGGGCGGATTGCCACCTTCAGGACTTCAAGGGTCGCATCCTCGCGCTTCAGCGCGTCGAGGACGTGATCTTCCTCTCCGGCAGAAACACCCCCTGACGAAATGACGATGTCGTTCGACGCCGACGCCTGACGGATGGCGCTGCGGATCGCGTCAGGATCGTCGGGCAGGATCCCGTGATCGGTCATCGCAATCCAGGGCTCGGCCATTAGGGACCGCAGCATCACGCGGTTCGAATTGTAGATCTGCCCATGGTCGAGCGTCTGGCCGGGATTGCGAAGCTCATTGCCCGTCGAGCACAGGCCGACGCGAAGTCGGCGATGAACAGGGACATCCGCCAGGCCAGCCGCCGCCAGAAGCGCGAGGCGCGGTGGCGTCAGGCGCAAGCCGCGTGGCAGCACCGGCTCGTCTTGTCTGCGGTCCTCGCCCTCTCTCCGGATATTGAGACCCAGACGCGGCGGTGTCGCGATCTCGATGACATTGCCCCTGCGCGTGACGCTTTCCTGCATGATGACGGCATCCGCACCTTTTGGAATCGGAGCCCCGGTGAAGATCCGTGCCGCGGTGCCTTTCTCCAGGTGCACAGGTCGTGTGTCCCCGGCAATGATGCGCTCGCTCAAGCGAAAGCGATAGGGCCCGGCGCCTTCGAAATCACCGATCCGAACCGCGTATCCGTCCATCGCCGAATTGTCGAAGGGCGGCAGGTTGGTGCGTGCGCGTGGCGCATCGGCGAGAACCCGGCCACAAGCGTCTTCAAGCGCAAGGCGCTCTGTTCCGCTGACACGCGCGACGGCTGCAACTGCAAGAAGGCGCGCGGCATCAACAGAAAGCGCGGAAACGTTTCGCCCTGCCGTGCATGTATCGCCGATAGCCATGGCGCTCGCCCCTTCATTTTCACAAGTGTTGCCAGCGCACGTTTTGCGGACAGGCAGACGCATCTCAACCGGCTGCAAGGAAGCGAGGCCCGTGAGCCTTTTCGAACCAACTGCGAATGGCGCGCAGGTCCGGTCTCAAAGTCTCGGCCGCTCCGTCAGAAAACGACAGAAAGTCCGGCACGTTCATCTCGTTCACGCCCACAAGCGTCGGTATTTCCATGTCCATCGCCAGCGTGATGGCAGGACACAGACCGCGGCCTTGCGCCTCCAGTTTGCCGAACTTGTTGACGATCAGAAGGTCCGCGCCACCCAAGCGCGCCTCGACCTCGGCCGCGATAGCCTCGATCACGCCGCCATCAAGGCGGCACCCTTTCGCCATGGGCCCCAAGGGCTGGCTGATCCGGAACCCGGGACCGTCCGGGAGCACACGCAAATCCATGTCGCAGGGATGCCCGGATGGATCCGCAGGCTTGACACGCACGGTTCCGGCCAGTCGTAGTCCATCGTCCTCGAAGGCGTGGGCAACCTCGGCGAGAAGGTCGTCGATCCGGCCGCGCCCTTGCACTGTCACGTAGGCAATCTTCATCCCGCTCTCCCAAGAAGGAACCGTGGCGCCTCCAGGGCGCCACGGTCGAAGGTCATGAGAGTGTCAGAGCACAACCTCGTGCGACTTGAATGAGATCGCCCGGGTTTCCGGTGTCGCGTCCGAGATCTTCCGGATGTCGCCCCAGCAGTGCTTGTAGTCGGGCAGCACCAGCTCGTTCACGCCCGGGTTCACCACGTTGCCCTGGCTGCCAGCGGGCGAGCCGAAGACCATGGCCACCGTGTTGCGCTTCAGCGTCGGCATCGGATAGGCCATGCCCTGCGTCACGCCGTTGTCGTTGATGATCTCGAGCAGGTCGCCCGGGTTCAGCCCAAGCTCGACCATGTCGTCGGGATGCATCTCGACGAAGGGATGCGGGTAGCGGTCCTGGATGAAGTCGTTGTCCTGGTCCAGGAACTGGTTCTGCCAGAATATGTTGGCGCGGACGTTGTTGATCCAGAACCGGTGGGACGCCTGTTCGCGCGCCTTGCCCGCGGCTTGCCAGCCGCGCCACCCTGCCGCACAGAACAGCGCCTTGCCGTCCTCGCGCCCGTGGCGGGTGAAACGGCCGTTGGTGTAAAGGCGCGGCGTGCCGACAAGCTGGCCGTTCTCGAAGCCCACGACCGGCTCCTGCACCCCGTTGTTGCCCATGGCGCGCAGGCGCTCGTAGGTCACTTCGGGGTTGCCCTTGTTGTAGCCGTCCATGAAGGCGTCTTCTTCGGTCTGCCAGTCGTAACCCTTGAACTGGTCGGCGTAGGCATCCTGGCCCATTTCACGCAGGACGCGCTCCATGTGCTGCGCGATGCCAGCTGCGATCAGGGCGTCGGGCTTGGAGTTCCCGAAGGGGTCCATGTACTTCTCGGACAACCGGAGGCGCCGCTCGCCGTTCATCGAGGTGAGGTTCATCTCGTTGGCTTCACAGGCGGGCAGTATGACATGGGCGTTCTGGCCGATCTGGCTGTGGATGATGTCCACATCCACCACGAAGAGACCGCCTGCGTTGATCGCTGAGACGATGGCATCGACTACCTGCTCGCGGGTGCCGCCCGCGGCCGCGTCGATCGCCTCCTTGACCATGTCGGACCGGCGCTTGTGCACACGCTTGAACTCGGAAGCGTTGAGCGTGGTCTTGTAGTGGTCGCAGGCCCATATGTGGTGCACACCGCCGAGACCCCGGATCAGGAACTGGTCGATGTATTCCGCAGGGCGCCCGACATGGGCGTCCGAAGGGCGATAGTAGCCTTCCTGGTGGCCGCCCAGACGGCAGACACCACCGCCTTCACGGCCGATGTTGCCGGTCGCCAGCGCGATATTCACCAGCGCGCCAATGGTACGGTAGTTGTCGTTACCCCAGATGATGCCCTTTTCGTAGGCCGTCACGCACTTGCGGCGGCTGCCGTCGTCGTGCGGCTGGGCGATCCACTCCGCCGCCTTCTGGATATCGGCAGCGGGGACACCGCAGATGCCGGCGGCCTCGTCAAGCGAGGTGCGGCAAGTCTGCATGGCATAGTCGAGGCTGCCGAGCCCGGCCGGATGGGCACTGTCCTCAGCCACCGCTTCGCCGCCCTGGAAGGTCGAGGCGGCGATGAAGTCGGTATCGACCCAACCGTTGTCGACGATATGAGTGAAGATGGCGTTGAACAGCACCATGTCGGTGCCTTCGTTGATCGGCAAGTGCAGCACATTGTCCGCACCGGCATATTGCTCGGCCGAGGCAATCGTGATCGTGCGACGTGGATCGACGGCGATGAACTTCGCGCCGCCCTGAAGGCCCTTCACCATGTGGTTCAGGAACAGGTTGGTCTGCGTCTCCATCGAGTTTGCGCCGACCATGAAGATGGTGTCGGTCAACTCATAGTCTTCGTAGGCATAGTTCAACTCGTCGACGCCCATGTCGCGGGTCGAATGAACCTCGGAGTTATAGGCCGGGCGATTGTGGATCCGGCAGTTCTTGATCTTCATGCTCTCGAAGTAGAGCTTACCGGTGGCCCAGGTGTTCTCATAGCCGCCGGCAGAACCGCCGTGGTCGAACATCGAGACGACCAGATCGTCTTCGGACCCTTCGGTGATCACCTTGGCCGTGACACGCGCAACGAGGTCGAGGGCATCGTTCCAGGATGTTGGCTGCCAAGTGCCGTTGCGCCAGACCATCGGATCGGACAGGCGCTGCTGCTGCGTGCCCGTCACCCGCGACGGCCTGTTTTCAGCCATGCGGGCACCGCGGATCGACCCGAGGCCAGAGTTCACGACGCAATTCGGGTCAGGCTTGACCACGAGGTTCACGTCGCGACCGTTCTGCCTGACAACATTGTACATCGAAGGCGCATACCACGCCTCGGTTTCCATCATCTGCTGGGCGTTGAGGTCGACGCCGAACTTGTTCTGGTTCGGGGCCGGGCCACCCTGCCGGTTCATTGGCCATGTATAGGCCTTGTAGCCGCAACCGACGATGCAGTAGTGGCAGGTGACGTTGAATTCCTGTGCATCTGCGGGAATGATCGGCAGACGTCCGACTTGTCTCTTGTAGGCCATTGGTCAGTCCTCCCTCAGGCTTCCAGCACGTTGGACAAACGGCCGTAGATCAGCTCATCGACGCCCTCGGCGAAGATGTCGCCGTTATCGGCGACACGGAGCTCGAACTGCGGCAGGTTCTGTGTGGCATGACCCCAGATCTGCTGGCCGCCAGACTCGCAGTCGAAACGCGAATGGTGCCCCGGGCAGTTCAGTGTCTTGTCGCCAGCGTTGTAGGACATGAGCCAGCCCTTGTGCGGACAAAGGACCGAATAAGCCACGATGTCACCTTCAGGTCCGACGCCTCCTTCGACGGCCTGCCCCAACTTCAGAAGAACACCGGGGCTGTCCGCATCAGGATAGGCGATATCCATCGGTTCGTTGACGACGAGGTCGGCGACATTCGCCAGACGGTTCGAGGGGTAGTCGACGCGGGCAAGGCCCTGTGCCTTGGCCTGGCTCGCAGGCAAGACGGTTGCGGCCGCGGCCCCGGCTGCGCCGACGAGACTGCCGCGCAGGAACTGGCGCCGGCCGACATCGACCATGCGGTTGCACTTCATGGATAGAGTCCTCCCTTGGATACGTTTTGAGCAGCGTAGCTCAGATTCAAGGCAGGATGTGAACGCCCACAGGCGCCCGCGGCCGCATTAAGGATCTGTTATAATTGAGATAAACGAGACGTTCGGAAATCCGAACGTCTTGGGCGATCAAAGACCGAGCTTTTGCATCTTTTCCCAGAGAGTCGTTCTGGACACCTTCAGAAGACGCGCCGCCTCGGCGATCTGCCCGCCTGTGCGCTCGAGTGCCTTGATGATCTGGCGACGCTCGGCAAGGTCTCTGGCTTCCGACAGAGGCTGAACCTCGAGGTCTTCCTGGTTTAGTTCCGGAAAGAAATCCGCGGGATAGACCCATTCTCCGGTCGCAACGTCCATGGCCCGGAGGAGTCGCGACCGCAGTTCCCGTCCGTTGCCCGGCCAATCGTGGTCCCGGATCGCTGCAAGGGCGAGTTCCGAAACCCCTCGCATCGGTGCCGCGCGTCTCTCGTTCAGAGCTTTGAACATCTGTCCTGCCAGCCAGACTGCATCCTCGCCTCTTTGTGCAAGGGGCGGCACGACGATCTCGTGAGCGACAAGGGCATAGAGAAGGTCGGAGCGGAACTCGCCCGCCTGCGCCTTTTCGTCGATCCGTGTGCCGCAAGAGGCGATCAGCCTGAAGGGGCCTTGCCCGAGCGCTTCCATCAGCAGGTCCTGTCCCGCGCCGTCGAGACGCCCCACGCCATTCACGAAGAGTGTGCCATCGGAAGCCGTCTCGAACGCCGCGACAAGTGCATCGGCTGACACATCATCCCGGAATGCATTGACCGCTACGAACGGGGCGGATTGTCGGTCGGAAAGCTCGTGGATGCGCTTCGCGATCCGCTCTTTTCCTAACCCTCGTCCCCCACGGATGAGGACCGGTTTGTCATGCCGCGCGTAGTCGGCGACCAGAGAATCCACCTGTCGGGCAAGCGGCGAAATGCCGGTCTGCGCCGGCAGGCCCGCGTTCTCATCAGGACGAAGGATCTGCGCGAGACGCCCAAGGAAAGCCGACATCTCGAAGGGCTTGGTCATGTAGTCGGCCCCGCCTGCCCTCAAGAGGCGGACGGCCTGGTCGATCTCGCCCTGGCCCGTGATGAAGAGAAAAGGCGGCGGCGCAATCGTGCGCGACACGGTGTTGAAGATCTCCTCCCCGGTGCCGTCCGGCAGACGAATATCGCAAATGACAGCGTCCACCGGCTTGCGCGGGGTGCGAACGGCAGCGATACCCCGAACCGCCTGTTTGACCCACGTGACTTCGGCGCCCTCGAGTTCCAGACGCTGGAGGAGCGAGTTGCCCATGAGGGCGTCATCCTCAATGAGGACGATATAGCGGCCGGTCAGCATGGCCCCTTGTCCGCGGCAGGAAGAAACACACCGATCCGCGTCACGCCCTCCGACCTCTGACAGGCGACCCTGCCACCGAGGCCGCTCACGAGATCCCGGACCAGCCGCAATCCAACACCGCCCCCAGGTTCTACCGGAGCTTCGGAAAGGAGGCGCATCTGGGCGGCTTCCGAAAGGCCAGGCCCATCATCCTTCACAGTCAGCTGCAGCCCTTCGCCTTCCTCGTGGACATCAAACGAGACCGCTCCACCGTCCGGCGCGGCTGAGGATGCGTTCAATAGCAGATTCAGGGCGATCTGCCGGACGGGTGCCGAGGGAAGGCCATGAAGGACGTCGTCGTCGCTAGCGATCTTCCATTCAAGCCGTTGGCCACGGCGGGTCGTTTCCGGTTCGAAGAGCAGACGAAGATCCTCGAAATCGGAACGGGACAAAGGACGTCCCGACCTGTCCAGCCGGTTCTCTTCCAGAATGACACGGCTCACGTCACGCAGGTGTCTCAGGCCCCGGTCGACGAGGTCGGCGGATTGTCGGACGACATCGGGGCGATCGGCATAGGTGCGGATCGTGTCCGTGGCATTGAGAAGTCCCCCGAGCGGATTGTTGATCTCGTGCGCAAGGGAAGAGGAAAGCCGGCCGAGGCTGACGAAACGCTCCCGCTCTGCGAGGCGCCGCTCCGCCACGGCCCGTGCATCGATCGCCCCCGCCATGTCGTTGAAGTTCCGTAAGAGCCTCGCAAGGACGCTGTCCGAGCGCGGGATCGCTGTTTCCGGAATGGGATGCGGTGTGTCCCCGACTTCTCCCATGTGGTGCGCCAGAAGTTCGACCGGCTTCAGCATGCGCGCCATGACGAAGTATCCAGCGAGGACAAGGATCATTGTGGCAGCGGCATTGCCCGCGAGGAGAGCGAGTGCCGCATTGCGACGTTGCGCGACAAGGTCGCTGACATCGAGTTCCGTCACGATCTGTCCGACGTCCCGGCCTTGCACCGACAGGGGCGCCATCACCCGCGCGACCGAGTTGCCGTTCGAGGCGGTCACTTCGCCTACGGGAACTGCATCCTTCGCAAAGACGGCAACTTCTGAATCCACAGGGGCTCTTGCGGGATCGGTGGCGGCAAGAACCTGCCCCCTGTCATCCGCAACCACCGTGAACAGGATCCTCTCGCCCGACGCGTTGGCACGTGCCCTGTCGAGCGTGTCGTAGACTTCCCAGATGTCCTTATGCAGTGCGAAGGGGCCGAGGGCTACGGCAAGACCCTCGACATGAAGCCGCGCATATTCCTGAAGCCGTGCATCCTGAAGCCTGCCGAGAGTGGAGAGCACCTGTTGCGATGCTGCGAGACCGAGCAGGACCATGAGAATAGCCGTCGCGACGGCGACCCGTATCGTGATTGGCCATGTTCCGACACGGGTCAGCATGATCAGCGTCCCGACAGCTCGGCCATCCGGACGGCGATGCCGTCGAACAGGCCGGGATCGCTTTCGTCGATCCGGTCGAGAAACAGGAGCTGCAGTGCCTCACGTCCAGTCGACGTGTCGTCGAGGCTGCGCAGTGCTTCACCGAACCGCCGGATCGTGGGATCTGACGCGCGATCCGCCCGCGCCGCGAAGGGCGGAAACCCGAGCCATTCAGACCTCGTCACGATCCGCGTCCCCGCAGTCAGGGACGGCTCGACATTGGCGAGGGTTTCCCAGACGTAGCCGTCCACGCTTCCCGAACGGGTCAGCCCGCCTGCCACAGCGCGCACGACGTTGCGGTGACCATAGGTGAAGATTGACCGCGAAAAGAAGCGCTCCGGTGTCTCGTCCATGCGCGCGAGATCGGATGCGGTGACGAGGTAGCCCGAATTGCTGTCGGGATCGGAGAAGGCATGAACATCTCCCCGGAGGTCTTCCAGCCCCTCCGCCTCGTCATCTTCCCGCACGATCAGATAGGATTGGTAGAGGGGGCGTCCGCGCCAGACCGGAACGCCGAGCAAAGAAAGACTGTCGCGATGCTGGAGGAATGGATAGCCGCAGATCCAGGCGGCATCCACCGAGCCATCCAGAATGGTCGCGGTGATCTCCTGATACGTCCGTCGCTGGATCAGATCGACCGGTTCGCCCATCGCTTCGGTGAACGCGGACCTCAGGCGCTCGATGACGACGGCATCATTGTCCAGAAAGACCGGGGTCAGTCCGAGGCGGAATGTCTCTGCGGCCCGCACGAGGCTCGGCAATCCGATTGCCGCGCATGTAGCCGCTCCGGTGAGGAATCGCCTTCTGTCCATCGAAAATTGCCTCCCTGTTGGTATGTTAGCGACCGGAGCCGATGTGAGGCAATCCAGCATTGCCACGGACGGGAAGGCCCGATGCGCAGGGCACGCGCCCTCAGGCACGAATGCTGCGCCACAGGAGAGCCAGAAAACCGGCATTCGCGAGCGCCAGTGCCGAGAGGATCCACAGCGTTGCCTGAGGCCCGGCTCCGGCGATGGCCCATGCTCCAAGGACGGGCGCGGCGGCCTGCGCGATGAGCGACGGGCGTGCGAGGCTTCCCATGAGAGCGGGATAGCGTTCGGCGCCGAACACGGCGAGCGGGAGCGCGCCCCTCGCGATCGAGAACAGGCCGTTGCCACCTCCGTAGAGAACCAGCGCCACTCCCGCGACACCATAGTCTGCCGCCAGGAGCAGAATTCCGGCCGCGATGGCGAAGGTCGAGATGGCGAGTGTCCAGATCGGGTGGTGTCGTCCACGGCCTGCCATCTCCAGAACACGAGCCCCGACCTGAGCCGGACCGATGAGCGCGCCCAGGGCGACAGCGGCAGACAGGGTGAGGCCTTGCGCCTGCAGAAAGGTGAACAGCCATGTAGAGACATTGACGACGATGAGCCCGTTCAGAACGAGCATTGCCGCCATCAGTCCGAAGACGATCGCCTCACGCCCTGCGAGCCGCGGCACATCCGGCTCTTCGAACGACCGCCTTTCGATTTGAGCCGGAGGGGCAGGAACGGTCCACAGAACGAGCGGCATGGTCCCGAAGAGGTGGATGACGGCATAGGCCGCGGCGACACCTCGCCAGCCCCAAACCTCGAGCATGAGCGTGGACAGCGGCCAGCAGACCGTGCTCGCGAAGCCGCCCCAGAGCGTGAGCGCGGTGATCGCGCTGCGCGCCTCCCGGCCGTAGAGACGCCCAAGAGACGCGAAGGCTGGATCGTAGAGGCCCGCCGCCATCCCGAGGCCCAGCAGAAGCCACCCTGTCCAGAAAATCCACAGATGCGTTGCACTGGCTATGACCAGCAGGCCAGTGGCAATCAGCGTGCAGCCGGCGGAGAGGACTGGCCGCCCGCCATGACGTGCGATGGCCCGCCCGACGATGGGTGAGACCAGGCCCGCGACCAGCAGTCCCGCAGACAGCGCGCCGGTAATAGAGCCGAGGCTCCACCCCGTATCCCTCGAGATGGGCGCTGCCAGGACCGTCATGAGGTAGTAGGTGCTACCCCATGTGAAGATCATCACCACGCCGAGGGCGGAGATGACTGGCCACCGTCGCGACCGCCCGGCCACCGCCGCATCGGTCATGGCATCACAGCATCTGCCAGAACTGGAACAGAAGCCCCGACGCGAAGGCCCCGGTCAGCGAAAGCGCCAGATAGAGAAGGAAGACAGGAGGACGGGCAATGGCCCAGACCGCCATCGCAGCAGGGATCGATGTCACGCCGCCGGCCACGAGAAAGGCCATCCCCGCGCCCGGCGCCATGCCCTGCTCGATCAGCCCGCCGACCAGTGGCAGGGCCGCGTAGCCATTCAGATAGGCAGGGACCCCGACAAGCGTTGCGGTGACAATGGGCAGCAGGCCCTCGCCGCCCAGCGTGGCGGTTACGGTTTCCGCCGGGATCCACGCCAGCATCAGGCTTTCGAGAATGAAGGCCAGCGTCAGCCACTTGGCGAGAAACAGCGTCGTGCTCAGCGCGGTCTTTGCGAACTTCGCGCGGCGGTCGGCGTCCGTCCAAAACCGCCAGACGACCTCCTTCGGCGCGCGGATCTTTGCGCCGCCGCAGCCGCCGTTTCCGATCCCTTCCCGCAGCGGATCGGCGAAGGCACCGCCTTTCATGATGAGATGCACCACGATGCCTCCGAATAGACCCAGCCCGATGGCAGAAAGAGTCTTGGCCACCGCGAATTCGAGGTCGAGCACGCCCGCCGTCAGCACGAACATCGACGGATCCATGATCGGAGAGGCAAGCCAGAAGGCCATCACCGCCGAGAGTGGCACCCCCATCGCCAAAAGCGCCGCGATCAGCGGGATCACCCCGCAGGAGCAGAAGGGCGAGATGCCGCCCGCCAGCGCGCCAAGCCCGATCATCAGGAGCGGCGCACCGGTGAATGCCTTGGCGATCAGGTTGTCCGCGCCGGTCGCGTTGGCCCAGGCGGCGATGGCGATCGACAGGATCAGGAATGGCGCCGTGCTCAGGAGCGCGTCGCCGGCGAACAGTGCACTCTCCACGGCCTGAGGCGTGTCGAACACCGCCAGCGTCACCAAGATAGCGGCGGAGGCGAGCCAGACGCGCTGGTCTTGCCAAAGGCTGCGCAACGTGGACCGCAGGCCAGGCGCCGCAAGGGTCGTGTCAGTCATCACCAAATCTCCGGAATTGCAGTTGTTTTCGGCCAAGAAAAATGGCACGCGCTTTTCATGCGGCATCCTCGACGCGACGAACGGCAACGCCCGCGCAACACTCGGAGGTCAGGAAGCCGACAAGCGCGCGCATCGCGGGAAAGTCGACGCGGTTGAACACCTCGCGTCCCTGCTTGTCCTGAAGCACCAGGCCGGCGTCGACGAGCGTCGAGAGATGATGCGCCAGCGTCGATGGCGCGAGCCCGAGATGCTCGCCGATGTCGCTGACGCGCAGCCCCTCATCACCGGCCTTCACCAACAGGCGAAAGATCGACAGGCGGGCATCGTGGCCGAGAGCGGCAAGGGCACGGGCGTTGGGACTGATTGTGGTCATGGTCGAAATATAACCATGATTCCAGTTTTGTCGATTCTTTTTTGCTTCAGGTGAAGCGCGACCGCGTGCGGTTGGCGAATGCCACCAGCGACAGCATCACCGGCACCTCGACCAGAACGCCCACGACCGTTGCCAGCGCAGCGCCCGAGTTCAGGCCGAAAAGGCTGATCGCCACGGCCACCGCAAGCTCGAAGAAATTCGAGGTGCCGATCAGCGCGCAGGGCGCCGCGATCCGATGAGGCACCCGCAAGGCGTAGGCCGCGGCATAGGCCAGAGCGAATATGCCGTAGGACTGGATCAGGATCGGCACCGCGATCAGCGCGATGACCTGGGGCCGGTCGAGGATCACCTGCCCCTGCAGGCCAAAGAGGATCACGACAGTTGCGATGAGGCCGACGACAGACCACGGCTTGACCCGGTCGCGGAAGGCCTCAATCCGGGCTGCGCTGCCAAGCCGCCTCCGGGTCCAGAGCCCCGCGGCAAGAGGCAGCGCCACGAACAGCAACACTGAGAGAACCAGCGTCTCCCAAGGAACGGTAATGTCCGTAACCCCGAGCAGGAACGCCACGATGGGCGCGAAGGCGAAGACCATCACCACGTCGTTCACGGAGACCTGCAGCAGCGTGTAGCTCTCGTCGCCCCGCGTCAGCTGCGACCAGACGAAGACCATCGCCGTGCAGGGCGCGGCGCCAAGGAGGATCAGACCCGCAATGTATTGCTGGGCGTCCTCGGGGGCGATCAGGTCGGCGAAGACGACTTCGAAGAACAGAACGCCGAGCGCGGCCATCGTGAAGGGCTTGATCAGCCAGTTCACCGCAAGCGTGATGGCGAGGCCCTTGGGCTGTTTGAAGACATCCTTCAGACTGCCGGGGTCGACTCCGATCATCATGGGATAGACCATCGCCCAGATCAGCACCGCAACGACGAGGTTGACGCGCGCCACTTCGGCCGCGGCGATCGCCTCGACAAGCGACGGCGCGACGCTGCCGATCAGGATCCCCGCCACGATGGCGAGAGCGATCCAGACGGAGAGATAGCGCTCGAACACGCTCATGCGGAGATATCCTCTCGAGTTGCGGCGCTGAGATGACCAGCGGCCAGTGCAGAGATCGCGACCATCGCTGCCGCGGTCCCGAGCATGAGGGCGAGTCCTCCAACCTGGTAGGTCAGACCGGACAGGACGGTGCCCAGAAGGCGACCGCCGGCGTTGGCCATGTAGTAAAAGCCCACGTCCATCGTGACCCGTTCGGTCTTCGTGAAGGCGAGGATCAGATAGGAATGGAGCGACGAGTTCACGGCGAAGATCGCGCCGAACACGAGGAGTCCGGCGACGAGCGTGACTGTCAGCCATGTCTGAGGAGCCGGAGACAGGAGCGCCGCCACGGTTAGCATGGCTGGAACCACGGCCAGCATACAGGCCCAGGTTCTGGCGGCCCCGATCAGGTCCCCCTCGGACCGGCCGACCGCCCGCAAGAGGCGCGGTGCCGCGGCCTGGACCGCCCCATAGAGAATGATCCAGAGCGCCATGAAGACCCCGATCATGAAGAAGGCGGCGCGGTTCCCCTCCGTCGTCCCATCCGACAGGACCGCATAGAAGTAGATCGGGATGCCGACAACGAACCAGACGTCGCGGGCACCGAAGAGAAACACCCGGGCCGCGCTGAGCCAGTTCACGTTGGCGGACTTCGAGAAGACCTCAGAGAACTTCGCGCCCTTGCGCCCCCTCGGCAGCCCCGGCGGCATGGCGATCAGGACCGCGACGAGGATCGCCGCAAGGACGGCGGCCATCGCCAGAATTGCCCAGACGAAGCCCAGCGTTGCCAGAAGCGCCGCACCGAGGAGAAAGCCGAGGCCCTTCACCGCGTTCTTCGAGCCGGTCAGGAGGGCCACCCAGCGGAAGAGGCCGCCGCCCTCGGTCGGCGCAAGCAGCTTCACCGCCGACTTCGAGGACATCTTGGCGAGGTCCTTGGCCACGCCGCTCGCGCCCTGCACGACCATGACATAGGCGACCGACGCGCCGATGGCCCAGCCCGGGTCGAGCTGCGCGAGCGCGATGAGCGCCACCACCTGAAGCCCGAGGCCCGCATAAAGCGTCGTGGTCAGCCCGAAGCGCGCCGCGATCCACCCCGCCGACAGGTTGGTTACCATCCCCGCGATCTCGTAGAGCACGAAGAGATAGGCGAGCTGCACCGGCGAAAAGCCGAGCGTGTGGAAGTGCAGCAGCACCAGCATTCGGAGCGCGCCGTCGGTCAGCATGAAGGCCCAGTAGGCGGCGGTAACCGCAATATAGGCGCTCAGGCCATCCGGTCGCGCGGGCGCAGGGCGATCGGTCAAAGCGAGGCCCCGACCATCAGCGCGACATCGACGAGGCGGTGTGCGTAGCCCATCTCGTTGTCGTACCAGGCATAGACCTTCACCTGCGTGCCGTTCACGACCATGGTCGAGGGCGCGTCCACGATGCTCGATCGCGTGTCGTTGGTGTAATCGGCCGACACGAGCGGGCGCTCCTCGTAGCCGAGGATCCCGGCAAGCGGCCCATCGGCCGCGGCTCTGAACAGCGCGTTCACCTCCTCGACTGTCGTTGGCCGTTCCACCTCGAAGACGCAGTCGGTGATCGAGGCATTGAGCAGCGGCACGCGCACGGCATGGCCGTTCAGTCGCCCCTTCAGTTCGGGATAGATCAGAGTGATCGCCGTGGCGCTGCCCGTGGTGGTCGGGATCAGCGAGTTCAGGGCCGAGCGCGCGCGGCGCAGGTCCTTCGCGGGCCGGTCGACGATGGTCTGGGTGTTGGTCACGTCATGGATCGTGGTGATCGAGCCATGCCGGATGCCGATCGCCTCGTGGATCACCTTCACCACCGGGGCGAGGCAGTTTGTCGTGCAGCTCGCGGCCGTGACGATCCGGTGCGCCGCGGTATCGTAGATGTCATGGTTGACACCGTAGACGATGTTGGCCGCGCCCCCATCCTTGACGGGCGCCGAAACGACAACCTTCTTCACGCCCGCCTCGAAATAGGGGGCGATCTTCGCCTCGGTCTTGAAGGCGCCGGTGCAATCGATGACCACGTCGACACCCTCGAGCGGTAGCGCCGACAGGTCCCGCGTGCCGATGAACGGCAACCGTGTACCGTCGATGGTCACGCTGTCGGCATCGTGGGAGATGTCGGCCTGCCAGCGCCCATGCACGGTATCGAACTCCAAGAGGTGCGCGTGCATCGCCGGGTCGCCCACGGCATCGTTGATCCAGGCGATCTGCGCCCCGCGATCGAGAAGCGGCTTGAGGGAAAGCTTGCCGATGCGGCCGAGGCCGTTCAGGGCATATGTGGTCATGAAAGGTCCTCGATGGGTTTGCGGCCGATGTCGTCGATCTTTGCCTGCAATGCCAGAAGGCTGAGGGACTCGATGTTGAGCGCGGTGAAGAGATCGATCCGCTGTTTCAGGGCGCCATAGGCCTCCTGGAAAGCGAGCGCCTTCTGGGCGTCATTCCCCTCTGCCTTGACCGGATCCGGCATACCCCAGTGCCCGGTCACCGGCTGGCCTTCCCAGGCCGGGCACTCTTCGTTGGCCGCCTGGTTGCAGACGGTGAAGACAAAGTGGAAATGCGGAGCGTCCGGACCGGAGAACTCAGAGACGTCTTTCGATCGAAGCACCGATATGTCATGCCCCTTGTCCCTCAGGACCTGAACAGCAAAGGGATTCAGCTTCGAGCCGGGACGGGTCCCGGCCGAGTAGGCGTTGAACCGGTCTCCCGCAGTCTTGCGCAGTATGGACTCGGCGAAGATCGATCGCGCCGAGTTGCCAGTGCAGATAAACAGAACGTTGAACTTTTGGTCGGGCATGGCAGGAGACCCCATGTCGAAATGCGTTGAAACGGGTGAGCAGAACTCCGGCCGACCGCGACAGCAGTCGAGGAGCAGGTAGTCGAAAGTCCGTCGCACCTCCGGCATGTCGATGGAGTACCGCAGCGATGTTGCGACCCGCTCCTGGGTCACCAGTCCGGCTTGCATCAGCGCGGAAAGATAAGCGGACAGCGTGGAGGCCTTGAGACCCAGCGCCTCGGCCAGTTCTCCAGCCGGCACCCGGTCGGGATATCGACGCATGAGCAGCCGAAAGATGGCCAGCCGCTGAGGATGACCGAGCGTATCCAGGCGAAAGGGAATCAGTGTTTCCATAATTCGTGGATAACAGAAGTAATGATATGAGCAATTCCCAACCCATGCCGTCATGAAATCTTCACATGCAGACCCGCGCCTGCTCCCGCATAACGGCATAGTCGCTCAGCATCTCCACAATCGCCGACTCCGCTGGCAACATGGTCAACTCCTCCGCCGCCCGCACCTGTTCCTCCCGGCTGTACGCGACGACCGGCGGACATGCCCGCAATGCTCCGCCATCAGAACCGACCGTCGCGCAGCCGGTCAGCAAGCTCGTCGCGATCGCGAGGACGACGCGCCGCTGCCTCGAGCATCCGTCGTTGTACGTCATGGGCTTTCTCCATGGTCTCAAGCCGCTCGGCCAGGCGACCTGCGCGCTCGCCGGAGCGGCGCAGGGCCAGCAGAAACAGAAGGATCGCGAGCGCGGTGACACCGTATCGGATCGCCGCGCGAGCCCATGCCGAGCCGCCGAGTGCGGCTACCGCCCAGCCGATCACCGTAGCCCCCGGCGCCAATCATCCAGGCGCGCGTAGATCGTGACCGCGATCCCGCCGAGCGCCGCAGCGATGAGCACCCAGCGCAGCGTGTCGAGATACGGAATCAACGGCAGGATGGCGGTCTGCGTCTCGGCCAGGACCTGCTGCGCCACCTCCACGCCGGCCGCGCCCAGCGTCGCGACGCCAGCCGCACCACCGGCCCTCATGGTCCGGCTCTGCGCCAGGCTCTCGCGCGCCGGCGGGGTCTCGGCCGCGAAGGCCGTCGCCCAGACCGGGAACCGCTCGCCCCACTGCCGTGCGGGGCCGAGATCGACATGGATGAACCCCGAGCGCGGATAGAAACCGAAGCCGAGGAACCCGACCTCGCGCGCCGCCGCCTCGAAGACCGCCGGATCATGGTTCGCCATGGCAATGTCGTACGCGGCGCCGTCCATGTGCTTCGAGCGCGACGCACCGCCCACGGCGCGGTTGTGCTCGGGACTGCGATAGGCCGAGCGCACGATCAGCGGCTTGCCCAGCCGGTCCCGCAGCGCCTGCAACCTGTCGAGCGCGGGTTCATTGATCAGCAGCTTGCCGGTCCCGCGGCAGGCGATTTCCGCGGGCGAGAAGTTCGGCCAGCGCCAGGCGGCCTCCGGCACATCGCACCAGTGGGCATAAAAGATCGTTGACATGGGATGTCTCCGGAAACAGGACCGCCGCCTCGGAGGGCGGCGGATGCATGGGTGTTGGTTCGGAAGGCTGGGGGGCCGGAAGCGTACCCGGCGGATCACCGCCCGCCCTACGGCCCACCCCCGAACAGCCGGAGCTTGATCACGCTGCCGGCCAGCAGGGCGAGGATGAGACCGGTGGTGATGAGATGCACGGTGGTCTGCACGGCGGTGCGGCGCACGAAGCGGATGCAGTCCAGCAGCGAGCGCAGATCGCGGATGTCGAGCGCGGCGGTCTCGCCCTCGAGCCCGACATCGGCCAGCGCGCGCCGGGCGCCTTCTTCCGCAGCGCGCGCCAGCATGGCCTGGAACTCGGCCTCGGGAATGCGCAGGTTGCCGGTCTCACGCAGGGGCGGTGACATGGGCAGTGTTCCTTTCGTCTGATGGTCCGGTTGTTTGACCCGGCTCAGCTGCCCCCGGCAAAGCCGATCTCGAGACTGGCAAGATCGGCCCAGGTCCAGGGCAGACCGGTGTCGGGATTGAGCGCCCATTCCGAGGTGAGCGCCTCGAGCGACGCCCCGGCTGGCGCCTGTCCGGCAGCATCATGATTTGTACCGCCGATCCGCAGGCGGTTGATGACCTGGCCGGGATTGGGATTGGCCGAGGCATTGCGGGCATGGCTTGCCAGGATCACCCGGCCGATGGTGCCGGGCGGCGTGGCGCCGGGCGTCAGCGTGGAGGTGACCGCATCTCCGGCCGCGCGGGCATAGGCAAAGGTGGCGGGATCGCCATCGCCCAGTTCGGCATGCCCGCCCACGGCAGTGGCGAACGTGCCCGGCCCGGTGGGCCGTAGGATACGGAAGCGCCGGCCGCGGGTGTCCTGGTCGGAGACGAGCACATTGGAGAGAAAGAACCGGCCATTGCCGTCGAGGAAATTGGTGCCGCCGAAGTCGAACCGCACCGCCCCTGCGCCATTGACCTTGTCCGCCTTGCCGAGAACCTGCCCGACCTGGCTCAGATCGACATAAGCCGTGACCCTGTAGTCATCGACATTGCCCGCCAC
>NZ_JAKOEM010000011.1:0-125745 GCF_022321465.1 Ruegeria alba
TCGGCGTGAAGAGCCGAGCAGGAAGACTTCAGCCGCTATTTTCGCCGCGCTTACACATCGACTTTTTCAACAGCATCTCCGCATAGCAGACCTCGGATTGCGGCTCATTCGGTGTCGGCAATGCGGGACTCAACTGACCTCGGAGGGGTAAATCTCAACTGGTGCTTTCCAGTCCCGAGCTGACCTTTGTCCAATGTTAAGCGAGCAACTGCATTAAACCTTCTGGAACCAGTGGTACCGTTCCTCAAATGCGCCCAATTTTATTAAGAAGCGGAAAGGCACTGATTTCTCGCAACCCCAAGCAATGATCGGTTCACTATTGTCACCACCCACTCTAAGTGCGACACAGATATCAAATGACTTCGTTGCAATAGGTGAGCACGTGAAGACAGTAGACAAAGCCATGAGCCTGCTGGACCAGTTCTCGGCCGAGCATCTGGAGATCGGTTTGACCGAGCTTTCGCAGATGGCCGGGTTGGACAAGGCCGCGACCCGGCGGCTGCTGTTGGCCCTGGCCAAGCACGGGTTTATTGAACAAGTGGCCGAGACACGCAAATATCGCCTGGGGCACGGTTTTCTGCGCCTCGCTCGGCTGCGCGAGGACACTGTGCCGATGGAGCGCGCCGCGCAGGAAGTCGCGGATTGGCTGGCGTTGGAAGTGAATGACACCGCCCACGTTGCCATACCGGGCGCAACGGGGATGACCACAGTTGGATATCGCCTGCCCAACAAGGGCAATTGCATCAACATCATCCGCTCGCAGGTGTTGCTCTATCACGCGACCGCCTCGGGCATTGCGTTTCTGGCCTTTGCCAGCGAAGCGACGCGAAAGCGCGTTCTAGGGTTGAAGCGCAAGAAGGAAAGCGACTTCACGCTAACCTCGAAACCCGAGTTGATGGCCAAGCTGGAACAGACCCGCGCCGACGGGTATTCACAAAGCCGTAACGCGCTGGAAGTCGGCGTGGCCTCGGTCGGGATGGCATTTTTTACCGGCGGTGCGGACCCGGCGGGCACGGTGGCCATCGCGGTTCCGGACGCCAACATGGATGATGCCCGCCTGGCGGAGCTGCTGCCACCCTTGCGCGAAGCGATTGCGCGCATCGAATTGGCGCTGACCGGCGGTTGATTCCGCCTGTTCAGAGCCTGTAGCGCGTCGGCGTACAGCCGAATTTCTTCGCGAAGGAGTTCGAAAAATTCGACACCGACGAAAAGCCTACGGCCACCGACACGTCCAGCACGCTCATGCTGGTCTGGTCCAGCAGATCACGCCCCCGATCCAGGCGCAGGTCTTTCAGATACCGTGCCGGGGTCGAGTTACAGTATTGCCGGAAGAGGCGTTCCAACTGGCGTCGTGAAACCCGCTGTGTTTCCAAAAGGTCATTGATCGTCAGCTCGCACATTTCATCGGCGTGGATGGCATCCATGATGGCCAGGAAATGCGGATTGCGTGTGCCATATCGGTTGGCCGTTGCCTGCCGTTGCGGTGTATCGGCAGGACGCGGCGCGGGGCCAAGCAGGTAGTCTGCAACCCGCACGCCAAAGGCGTGGTCCACATCCTGCGACAGGATCGCAATCATCATATCCCCGGTCGCCTGCCCCCCCGCACAACTGAAGATGCGCTCGTCGATGGTGAACAACGTGTTTTGCGGGCGCAAATCGGGGAACAGCTCGGCAAACAGGGGCTGGGCCGTCCAGTGCAGGGTAAACTCACGCCCCGACAAAATGCCGGCCCGCGCCAGGATCACGGCGGCGGTGCCGAACGCCCCTATCATCGCGCCACCCCGCGCGGCCTTGCGCAGCCAGGCCAAAGTGGCCGGCGCGTCATGGCGCAGGGGCGCATCAAAGGCGAACAGAACGGCACGGACCCGGGGCGGCACATCGGCCAGGGCCATGTCGACCGGATAGGCCACGCCATTAGAGCAGTTGACCGGCTGGCCATCGGGCGACGCGATGGTCCAGGAATACAGTTCCCGTCCTGCCACGCGGTTTGCCGCGCCCAGCGCGCTGATCGCGGTGGCCAGGTCGATCAGGCAGAACCCGTCAAACAGGACAAAGGCAAAGCGGATTGTCTGATCCTGCGCCGCCTTCGTTTGGCACTCGATATGCCGATCATGCCTCACAACTGAATCCACGCGGTCTTGAGGTCATGGAATTTCTCAAGCGCGTGCAGGGACTTGTCATGCCCGTTGCCCGATTGCTTGACGCCACCCAGCGGTACGGTGATGTCCGGGCCGCCATAGGTATTCACATGGACAACTCCGGCCCGCACCGCCCGCACCATGCGATGCGCGCGCGACAGGTCCGCGGTCCAAACTCCGGCGGCCAGGCCATAGTCAGTGCTGTTGGCGATGGCGATCGCGTCGGTCTCATCCTCGAACGGAGTGACGGCCAGAACCGGGCCGAACACCTCTTGCTGGGCCACGCTGTCGCCGGGTTTGACGCCGGTCAGAACAGTGGGCTCCATGTAATATCCGCCCGTGTCCTCCAGGATGCGTTGCCCACCCTGGAACAGTTGCGCGCCCTCGGACCGGGCAAGTTCGACAAAGCGCAGGTTCTGCTCCAACTGGGTGAGATTGTTTATAGCGCCTGCGTCAGTGGCAACGTCAAGTGGATCGCCAACCTTCATCGCGCCTGCGTGTTTGGCCAGTTCGGCTACAAACTCATCGTGGATCGAACGCTGCACCAGCAGGCGTGACCCCGCCACGCAGACTTGTCCCGAATTGCGGAAGATCCCGGCGGCGCTGACCTTGGCCGCCTTGGATAGGTCAGGCGCATCGGCGAAAACGATGTTGGGCGATTTACCACCCAGTTCCAGGTAACAGCGTTTCATGTTCGACCGCGACGCGTTTTCTAACAGCCGCCGTCCGACCCCGCCCGACCCGGTGAACACCATCACGTCAACGTCCATCGACATCGACAAGGCCTCGCCCACTACGCGGCCCGCGCCGGTCACGACGTTCAGAACTCCGGGGGGAAGCCCGGCCTCAAGCGCCAATTCTGCTATACGCAAGAGCGACAGAGAGGCTGTTTCCGCCGGCTTCAGAACCACCGAATTGCCCGCCGCAAGGGCCGGGCCCAGTTTCCAGGTGCCAATCATCAGCGGAAAGTTCCAGGGCACGATGGCGGCGACCACGCCGACCGGCTCGTGATGCACCAAGCCCAAAATATCGGAAGCGGTCGGTGCAACCTGACCATAGACCTTGTCGATCGCTTCGGCATAGTAACGGATCGTGTTCACGGCGGATCCGACATCGGCCTTGATGGCCATCGCGATCTCGGTGCCGTTGTCACGCACGCCCAGCACGGCCAGTTCAAGCGCCTGCGCCTCGATCAGATCGGCCCAGCGGAGCATGACCTTCTTGCGGCCAGCGGGGGGCATGCGCGACCAGCGACCGCCCTCGAATGCCGCGCGGGCGGCGGCGATGGCGCGGGCGGCGTCCTCGGCCGTGCCCGCCGCCGTGGTGGTCAGCACCCGACCGTCGATCGGTGACAGAACCTCGGCAACCTCGCCGGTCTGTGACGGACAGATTTCACCGTTGATCAAATGGCCGCGCGGGGCCACGGGTTGAGCGCGCAGCGCATTGATTTCGCCTTGGTCCAGCATGGCCTACCCCTGTTGTGACGTGTGGATATCGTGGTCGTGGTCCATCTCGGCGATCCGATCCCGGTGTTCCTTGACCAGCGTGCGGATGTGCAGCCCGATCACCACGAGGATCATCAATGCCAGGATCGCCGCTATCGGACGGTCAACGAAGTCCCAGGGCGTTTTCACCCGCATCATCGAGGTGCGCAGCTTGGCCTCCATGATGCCGCCCAGGACCATGCCGAGGATGATCGGCACCAGCGGCAGGTTCAGCCGTTTCAAGACCAGCCCGAGGATGCCAAAGGCGCTGGCAATCGCGCAGTCCACAACCGAATTGCGCAGCGAATAGACCCCGACAAAGCTGAGCGTCAGGATGATCAGGCCCAAAAACCGGGTCGGGATCTGGATCACCCTGGTCAGGATGTTGGTTGAAAATAGCAGGAACACGATGACAAGCACGTTCAGGATCAGCATCGCCGCATAGAGCGCATAGACGAAATCCATCTGGTTCTGAAAGAGCTGCGGGCCGGGGATGACGTTGTGCACATAGAAGACCGACAGCATCATCGCGGTCAGTGCCTCGCCCGGAATGCCCAGAGCCAAAAGCGGGATCATCGCCGCTCCCGGCACGGCGTTGTTGGCGGCCTCGGATGCAATCAGCCCTTCGGGGGATCCTTCGCCGAACGCCTCGGGCGTGTCGGAGGTTTTTTGCGCATAGGTATAGGACAGGAACTGTGCGGTGAACTCCCCCACGCCCGGGATCATGCCCATCAACACGCCAAAGCCTGAAGCGGCCGATGCGACCCGGCGATAGAGCCAAAGCTCTTTCATGCCGCCAAACATCGATCCCTTGACCGGTTGCGGATGTGGGGTTGTATCCTTGTCAGCCAGCAGCAGGAACGCCTGGGACAGGGCAAACAGGCCCAGCACAACGACAATCAGGTCAACACCGCCCGCGAGCCAGGTCTGGTCGAAAGTGAAGCGACGGGTATAGGTGACCGGCTCCAACCCGATGGTGTGCAAGAGGATGCCGAACCCCGCCAACATCCCTGCGGCCAACACCTGCCCGCGGTGGGCAAGCACCACCAGGATGATACCAAGAAGGGCCGCCAGAAAGATCTCACGCGATCCGAAATGGGGGGCGATCATGGCCAAAAGCGGCGACAGCAGGATCAGGCAGAGAATGGCAAAAACCCCGCCGAAGAACGACGCCGAATAGGCCAGCGACAAGGCCCTGCGCGCCTCGCCCCGTTTGGTCATCGGATAGCCATCATAAGTGGTCAGCGCATTGACCGCGGTACCCGGTGTGTTGATCAGAATGGCGGGCAGCGCGCCGCCATACATCGAACTGCCATAGATCCCGAGCAGGATCGTCAGCCCGACCAACGGGTCAAGCGAGAAGGTGGCGGGCAGAAGGATGGCAATCGCCACTGCCGCGCCAACCCCCGGGATCGCACCGATGACGACACCGCCGATTGATCCGATCAACAGGGCGGCCAGCACGTCCCAACTGGCCAGCAAGGCCAGGCCAGAGGTGAAATCTTCCATATCGATCCTCAGAAATTTGTCAGCATGAAGCTGCGCAGCACATCAGGCAGCAGCTCATAGATCTGTCCGCCAGGCACCTTGACTTGCAGGAAGGTCTTGAAGACCAGTACGATACTCAGCCCGACACCCGCAGCCCCAACCAGCATGACCGGGCGGCGATAGCCCAGCCGGAAGGTCAGCATTGTCATGAACAGCAGTGTCGAAGGCAGATAGCCCAAACGTGGCACCAACAGAACATAGGCCAAAAACCACCCGGCAAATTCAAGCGAGCGGACCCAGAAGGCAACCTCGGTCCAACGGCCATCAAGCTTGGGCGAGACCAGTGAGCCGATCAAATGCAGGCCGCCGAAGCCGACCATCATCCACACAGCCAGATGTGGCCAGAACGCGGGCTGGGCAAACAGTTTGCCGTTGCCCCATTTCGCCTGGCCGCCCAGGTTCAGCGCAAGAAACAGGCTGAACCCCAGGAAGGCGACGGCAAAGACCAGATCGCCGGGGCGCCGATAGCGTTTGAACAGGTCTTGCAATGTCTTCGCGCGGATCATCGAAGCCTCCAATCCTTGCAAAAGCGGCCGGGGCACAGGGCCCCGACCGCTCCTGGGAGATCGCTCATCACTCGGCCAGCATCTTTCCGATAGCGTCGAGCGTGGCGATATCTTTCTCGACCTGGGCCGTGGCGTCGTCGGCGCTCTGCCAATAGACCAGCGCACCGGTTTGGGCCCCAAGTTCGATCGCACGCTCCGAGGCCATGGTTTTTTGCGCCACGGCGATGATCTTGTCGCGCACGTCCTGCGGCGTGTCCTTGTGAACGAACAGCCCGTTCCACAGGGCAATATCCAGCGCCGGATCGATCTCGGACACGGTGGGGGTGTCGGGGGTCAGGCTGATGCGTTCGCCGCCGATAGATGCCAGCACCTTGATGTCGTCCTTGCACGGCAACACCAGTTGCAGCGTGGTGTTCATCACGTCCACGTCGCCTGACGCCAGCGAGTTGCAGTCGAGCATGTCAAAGGCCGCGTCCGAACCCCAGCTGAACCCCTTGGACTTGGCCAGGGCCATGGTGACCTGGGTCGGCACCAGAGGCGCACCGAAATGGCCAAGCGCCACGTCATTTTCCTTTGCATGAGCCGCCAACCCGTCGATGTCGTCATAGGGCGCATCCTTGCCTGCGACGATGACGAAGGGATAGGTCAGGAAGGCGCCAAGCGGCTCAAACGGGTTGGGGTTCAGTTCGGGAATGCCCAGTTGCGGGCCGACGACCGGCACGGCCAGGATGAACGATCCCACCGTATAGCCATCGGGTGCGGCCCCCGCGACTGCCACGGCGCCGGGGAACGGCCCACCGCCGCCGCCGGGTTTGTTCACCACGGCAGCCGGCACGCCATATTCGGCCTGGAAATCCTCGGCGATCATGCGCGTCAGCACGTCTTCCAGATCGCCCGGAGGCCAGGGCACGACAAATTCAACGGGTTTTTCGGGGTATTCCGCCTGCGCCGCGCCGGGCGCGATGGCGGTTATGGCAAGCAAGCTTGCGGCAAGTGTCTTCTTCAGCACTTTCAGTTCTCCCTGTCTGTCTTTGCGCGTCTTTATGGTTCATTATTGTCACCAGTGGTGCAAATAAATATTGAGCGCGTGAACGGTTTCTGTCAACACTCAAGGCGCACCAAGACGGCAACAGGCCAGGTTTACAGGGAAGGAAGGACATGGGAACGGTATCCAACGCGCTGAAAATGCTGGACCATTTCCCCCTGGATTCCGCAGGAATCGGGTTGAGCGACCAGGCCCGCGCCAGCTGCAAGAACAAGGCGACGGTCTATCGTTACCTCTGCGAACTCGAATCAAACGCCTTTGTTGAACAGGATCATGAAACACGGAAATACCGGGTCGGACCTGCCCTGACGCGGCTTGCACAAGGGCGCAAGCGGCGGGGGGGCGCACGTGAGGTCATCGCGCCAATCGTCGCCGCCTTGTCGGCGCGGTTGAACAGCTGGGCCATCCTCTTTGATGCTGCGGAAGGGTCTGCAACCCCGGTCGCACTCTATCACGACGGCGTCGCCGAGGATGCGGGCCGGGTGCCAATCGGCTCCGGCCTGAGCCTGAAAGGCAGCAGCACGGGAATCGTCTGTCATGCCTTTGGAAATGGTCTTGATACACCCGAGGCTCTGAAGACTGCGGTGTTGGACTGCCGCCATGCGGGAATGGCCCGCACGCCCGGTGCGCAGGCCGGGGCGTTGCAATCTCTTTCAGCACCTGTGTTTGGCTGCAGCGGCAGTCTGGCCTTTGTCGCCACTCTTGTCCTGCCACCGCCCGGCGCGCAGGGCCACTCTATCGACACGCATGAAACGGCCCTCTGCCTGACGGCAACAGCCGCAACTGTCGCCATCGGCGGCCAGCCCATACCGTTTCACCCCAACAGGAGACTCCAATGACCCGCCCGCTTCCCAATCGTGCTCCTGTTGTCATCCTCGGAGGGGGGATCATCGGGGTTTCGACCCTCTATCACCTTGCCCACCGGGGTGTGCCCGCGGTTCTGATCGAACGTAAGAAACTGGCCTCTGGAACCACGTGGCACGCGGCCGGCATTGTCGGCCAGCTGCGCGACAGCACTTCGCAGACCGAGCTGGGTAAATACACCGCCAAGCTGTTCCAGACGCTGGAGGTCGAGACCGGCCAAGGCACTGGATACAAGCAGAACGGCACGATCAACATTGCCTTGGGCGATGTACGTCACGAACAGCTGCTGCGCAGCCATGACCACGCCGCCCGCATGGGGATCGACACAAGGATGCTGTCGCGCGAGGAATTGTTGGAACATTGGCCTCAGATTGAAGTCGATGATGTGAAATCAGCATTCTTCGTGCCCTCGAACGGGCAGGTGAACCCGTTGGATGTGACCGTGGCCCTCTCCAAGGGCGCGCGGGCACAAGGCGCGCAGGTGTTCGAAAACACCACCGTCACGCGCCTGGTTCTGCAAGGGGGCAAGGTCACAGGCGTTGAAACCGATCGCGGCACCATCGCCACTGACAAAGTGCTGATCGCGGGCGGCATGTGGAGCCACCTGTTCGCCAAGGCGCATGGCGTCACCGTGCCCCTGCACGCGGCCGAGCATTTCTATATCGTCACCGAACCCGTGGCCGACCTGCCCCGCAATCAGACTATTCTGAACATTTCCGAAGAGCGCACCTATTGGAAAGAAGACGCCGGCAAGCTGTTGATTGGCGGGTTCGAGGCGATGGGCAAGCCCTATGGGCGTGATGGCATACCTGCGGAATTCGAGTTTGATGAGCTGCCTTTTGATATGGAACATGTCGAGCCCGAGCTGGAACGCATGTTCGCCCGGATGCCCGCATTGGCCGAGATGGGGATTCAGACCTTCTTCAACGGGCCGGAAAGCTTCACCCCCGATGGGCGTCCCTATCTGGGGCCGTCCTCAGAAGTCGATGGGGTGTTCCTGGCCACGGGAATGAACTCGAACGGCATTCTGAACTCGGGCGGTGTTGGGCTGACCATGGCAGAATGGATGATCGACGGGATGCCATCGCGCTCGATGCTGCCGCTTTTGGCCGTGCGCGCGCATCCGTTCCAGAAAAATACCGCCTATAATGCCGAGCGTGCCGCCGAGGCGGTGGGGTTCCACTATGGCATCCATTGGGCCGGGCGGCAGGTTACCAGTGCGCGCGGCGTGCGGCAGGTGCCCTTGCATGACCGGTTGAAGGCCGCAGGCGCGCAATTTGCCGAGCGGATCGGCTGGGAAGTGCCGATGTATTACGGGGACGACTGGCGCGATACCCCCTCGATCCGCTGGAAACCCTGGTCCGACCATGTGCGCGAAGAATGCGAGGCCGCGCGGGATGCCGCGGTGGTGCTGGATCAATCCATGTATGGCAAGATCCTGATCCAGGGACCAGATGCGGTGAAGGCGCTGAACCGGGTCTGCGGCGCCGAGATGGACGTGGCGGTCGGTACCTCGGTCTATACCCAGTTTCTGAACACCCGTGGCGGGATCGAGGCGGATGTGACCGTGACCCGCACCGATGATCAGGCCTTCATGGTGGTCACCGGCCACCCCAGCCAGATGCGCGACCAACATTGGGTCAAATCCCATGCCGAGGACGACTGGCAGTTCCAGATTTTCGATGCGACGGCCGCCTATGGCCTGCTGTCCATCCATGGCCCGAAATCGCGCGATATCCTGCAAGCGATCAGCGGCGACGACCTCGGCAACGATGCCTTCCCCTTTGGCGCAGCGCGCGAGATCGACATCGCTTATGCGCGGGGCTGGGCCATTCGCCGCTCGTTTCTGGGAGAACTGGGGTTTGAGCTGATGGTTTCGACCGAGTTCATGGCCGGGGTCTATGACGCCCTGCTCGAGGCCGGGACCTCCCATGGGCTGCGCCATATGGGCATGTTCGCAATGAATGCCTGCCGGCTGGAAAAGGGCTTCCGCCACTTTGGCCATGACATTGGCGAAGATGATACGCCCTATGAAACCGGGCTGGGCTTTGCCGTGAAGCTGGACAAGGGCGAATTTCTGGGCCGCGAGGTTCTGGCGGCGCAAAAGGCCAAAGGCCCCGCCACCAAACACCGCACGGTTTCGATCATTGTGCCGGGTCTGACGGCACAGGACGGCCCCTATCTGATCCACAACGAACCGATCTGGAAAGGCGGGGCCATCGTCGGCCACGTGACCTCGGGCGATTGGGGCGTGCGGATCGAACAAATGGTCGGTCTGGCATCGCTGGAAAACCCCGAAGGCGTGTCCAAAGCCTGGATCGACGAAGGCGGTTTCGAAGTTCAGATCGCGGGGCAGATGTATCCGATCACGGCGCAACTGGCCCCGTTCTATGACCCCAAGGGAGACATCATGCGCAGCTAAGGCGCAATCAGGGAGGAGAAAGAAAATGGCTGACAAGACAATTCTGGTCATCGGCACCTATGACACCAAGAATGACGAGCTCGACTATATGGCCAGCCGCATCCGCGCAGGCGGGGGCGGTGTGTTGACCATGGATGTCAGCGTGTTGGGTGACCCGGCCAACCCGACGGACCATTCCAAACACGACGTGGCCGAGGCGGGGGGTTCGTCAATTCAGGCGGCGATCGACAGCGGTGATGAAAACTCGGCCATGCAGATCATGGCGACCGGGGCCTGCGTACTGGCTACGCGGCTTTATGACGAACGCAAGTTCGACGGCGTTGTGATCCTGGGTGGCACGATGGGCACCGACCTGGCGCTGGACGTCTGTCAGGCGCTGCCGCTTGGGGTGCCGAAATACGTGGTGTCCACTGTCTCTTTCAGCCCGCTGATCCCCGCCGAACGCCTGTCGGCAGATATTCAGATGATCTTGTGGGCGGGCGGGCTTTACGGGCTGAACTCGGTCTGCAAATCCTCGCTATCCCAAGCGGCGGGCGCGGTGCTGGGCGCGGCGCGTCTGGTCGAGCCACCGGTCCGGGACAAGCCGGTTGTGGGGATGACCTCGCTTGGGTCGTCCTGCCTGAAATACATGAAAGCGCTGAAACCGGCGCTGGAGGAGCGCGGCTTTGAAGTCGCCATTTTCCACGCCACCGGCATGGGCGGCGCCGCCTTCGAAAGCATCGCCGCCGAGGGTGGCTTTGCCTGCGTCATGGATTTCGCCCTGCCCGAACTGGGCAACCTGATGGTGGGTTCGGTCATCAATGGCGGGCGTGACCGGATGCTCAGTGCCGGGCGTGCAGGCATTCCGCAGATCATCGCGCCGGGCTGCATCGACCTGATTGATTTCGCCGGCTGGCAGGAAATCCCCGAACGCTATCAGGACCGGCCTTTCCATGCGCATAACCGTCTGATCAAATCTTCCGGCCTGAACGCCGAGGAACGGCGCGAAACCGCGCGGGAGATGGCCAAGCGGATCAAATCCAGCGATACACCGGCCCATGTGATCCTGACAAACCAGGGGATCGAGGAGTGGGATCGCCCCGGCCAGGAAGCCCACGACCCGGATGCCTTCGCCGAGTTCTGCGACGAAATGCGCAAGGTCATGACCGACCCGATCATTTTCAGCGAGTTGGACTGCCACATCAACGACGAGGCCTTTGTCACCAAGGTGCTCGCGATCTTCGACGCCTGGGTGGCAGACGGCACGATCAAGGTGGGTTGATATGCTGAACGGCCAATATGACATCCTGTTCGAGCCGCTGAAAATCGGCCCCGTCACCGCCCCCAACCGGTTCGTGATGATGCCTTATGCCAATGGCCACAGCTATCTGATGCCCAATGGTGCCATCGGCATTCGCGAGATGCGCGCCGAAGGGGGCTGGGGCATCATCGGCATGCAGCTGAGCGAGATCGACCCGACCTCGGACTTGTCCGGCCTTCCCTATGAACGATTGTGGGATGAGGGGGATGTGGCGGTTCACGCCAAATCGGTTGAACGCATCCATGCCCATGGCGCGCTGGCCTCGATCGAGCTGGCCCATACCGGGCTTCGATCGCGCGGGGCGGAAAACGGATACCCGGCGATGGGTCCATCGTCACTGCCGACCCTGAAGCCGGAAATGCCCTATTCAGCCAAGGCGATGGACAAGGCGGACATCAAACGCCTGCGCGCCTCATTCCGGGCTGCCATCGGGCGGGCGAAACGGGCGGGTTATGACATGGCCTATGTCTATGCCAGCCATGACGCCTCGATCCTGTGGCATTTCCTGTCGCCCCATTACAATCAGCGGACGGATGAATACGGTGGGTCGTTCGTAAACCGCCTACGCCTGCTGCGCGAAGTGCTGGAAGAGGCCCGGGACGAGGCCGCAGGCGACATGGCCATTGCCTTGCGCTTTGCGGTGCACGAGGCCTCGGGCCCCAAACGCATCACCTGTAACGGTGAAGGACGTGACGTGGTCGAGGCCCTGGCCGATCTGCCCGACCTTTGGGACGTGAACGTATCTGGCTGGAGCGTCGACAGCACCACCTCGCGCTACGCAAGGCAGGGGTATCAGGAAGAATTCACATCCTTTGTCAAACAGGTCACCAACAAACCCGTACTGGGTGTGGGCCGCTTCACCTCGCCCGACACGATGGTCAGCCAGATCAAGCGCGGGGTGCTGGACATGATCGGTTCGGCCCGCGCCTCGATTGCCGATCCGTTCCTGCCCACCAAGATCCGCGAAGGCCGGATCGAAGATATTCGTGAATGCATAGCCTGTAATATCTGTGTCTCTACCGAACTGGCCGGGGTGCCGGTGCGCTGTACCCAGAACCCCACCATGTCCGAGGAATGGCGGCGCGGCTGGCACCCTGAAAAGGTGCCTGCAACCACGGCTGCGCAAAACGTGCTGATCGTCGGCGGCGGGCCTTCGGGGCTGGAAGCAGCCCTGACCCTGGCGCGTGCCGGGCATCAGGTGACCGTGGCCGACAAGGCGGACGAGTTGGGCGGACGCGTGCGCCGCGAGGCGACAATCAAGAACCTCGCCACATGGGGCCGTGTGGTCGATTATCGCCTGTATCAGCTGCAACAGATGGGCAATGTGTATCTGTTCCCGGGAAGTGATCTGGACGCCGACGGTATAGCCGATTTTGAGGCGGATCAGATCATCCTCGCCACTGGCTCGCACTGGCTGCGCGATGGGCAGGGGCGGTCGAACCTGGCCCCGATCCCCGGTTTCCAGAATGCTGCCCTGACCCCCGACGATGTGTTGGACGGGGCCGAGATCACGGGTCCGGTCGTGATCTACGATGACGACCATTATTACATGGCCAATGCGCTGGCCGCAAATTTGGCGGCCAAGGGGCACGAGGTTCATATCGTCACGCCTATGCCCACGCTGGCCGGGTGGATGGGCAACACGCTGGAACAACCCCGCATGGTGGCCGAACTTCTGACCGTTGGTGTGCGCATGTCGCCCAACACAACCGCGACCGGCTGGCAGGAGGGCGCGTTGCAGGTGGTGCGCTCGGATACGCGCGAACCGCAAAAGGCCATCCCGGGCGCTACTCTGATCGCCGTCACCCGACGTATGCCTGATACGGCACTGTCGGATACCCTGACCGCCCGGGGAACGGCCCATCGGGTGATCGGTGACGCCGAAGTGCCCGGCACGATCCAGACCGCGATCTACTCCGGCCACCGCCATGCCCGCGAGATCCTGGGTTCCGAACCCGCTGATCGCATCTTCAAACGCGAGCGCCCGATGCTCTTTCTTTGACCCAAGGACCCGTCATGACCACCAAGAAAACCCCGCTGTATCACGCCTTCATGGCGCGTAATGCCGACGTGCGCGCGGCTGCCGGATACTACGCGCCTATTGCGTTCTCCGACCCGAAAACGGAACACCTGACCACCCGTGAAAAGGCCGGGCTGTTCGAGATCTTTGGCCAGTTCCTGTTACAGGTCTCGGGCCGCGACGCGCTGCGGCTGGTGAATGAAACCCACGTGGCCGACATGGCCAAGCTGCCCGACAACAAGGGCACCTATTGCGGCATCCTGAAGGAAGATGGCTGTTTTCTGGATGATGTGATCACCTGGCGCGTGTCCGAGGACAAATTCTGGGTCTGCCCCGCTCCGCATCGTGTTGGCGTGATCGAGGCGCACTTGAACGACAAGGGCGCGGGCATGGACGTCACCGTTGTCTCGCTTGGCTATCGCTATACGTCCCTGTCGCTGCAAGGCCCCGCCGCGCGCGACTGCTTGCAGCCGATGACGCCTGCGGATCTGTCCAATGAGGCGCTGAAACCCTTCGAAATCGTGCAGACCACCCTGGCTGGGGTCGAGGATGTGATCATCTCGCGCACCGGGTTCACGGGCGAGCTGGGCTATGAGCTGTTCATCCCCACCCAAAACGCCGAAGACCTCTATGAGGCAATTCTTGAGGCGGGTGCCGACAAGGGCCTGGTGCCTTGTGGGGTGGCCGCGATGGTCAGCCTGCGGATCGAAAAGAAATACCCGATCTTTGGGCGTGACATCACCGAAGAACACAACCCGGTCGAGGCTGGCTTGGGCTGGACCGTGCGCACGAAGGATGTCGATTATCCTGGCAAAGCCATTGTCGAAGAGTTGAAATCTGGCGGCACTACACGCAGTCTTGTTCTGCTTGAACTGCCCGAAGGTGCCAGCCCGCCGGAAGGCGGCGCAGAGCTTCACGTCGACGGCGCAACCATTGGCCATGTCACATCATCTGCCATGGGCCATTCTGTCGGTCGCGCTTTGGCGATGGGTTATGTCTCTTCCGAACTGGCGCGTGATGGAGAAATGGTTGACCTGGCAGGCAATGTGGTCGCGACAATCCGAACCGGCGCCATCTACGACCCACAGAACGGCCGGTCGCGACTTTGAAGCCGATCCAAGCCCCAAGGCCCGGCCCGTTTGCGGCTGGGCTGTCGACTGATGGTTCATTGTCGTCAACGCCATGACCTGCCAATACTCGGCACTGGGGCCGGAAACAGGTCATGGCAAACTCCAGTCCGCAGAAGATTTTTCAGATCGGGCGTAGACGATTGGTGCAGCAAACGACCAATTTCTGCCCATCATACGGCGTTGTTGAAGAACTCTGACCATGAAGGATTCACATCACGAATCCATGCGGTTAGACGGATGATATGAGCAAGCCCAAGCCCGCCCGTTACCGCACGACAAACTGGTCCACCTACAATGCTGCGCTCTGCAAACGTGGGTCGTTGCTCATCTGGCTGGACAAGGAGATGGCGTGGTTCGCGTCGCATGAAGGCTGCCCTGGGCGCCCGCCGGTGTTCTCTGATGCAGCGATCCAATTCTGTCTGTCGATCAAGGTGCTGTTCAAATTGCCTCTCAGACAGGCCGAGGGGATGGTCGCGAGCCTGTTGAAGCTGGCGGGACTGGATTGGCCGGTGCCCGACTTTTCCACCCTCTGCCGCAGGCAGAAGACCCTTGCCGTTCAGGTCCCGTATCGCCGTGGCGACGGACCGTTCAACCTGCTCGTGGACAGCACGGGCATCAAGTTCCTCGGCGATGGCGAATGGCAGGCGCGCACGCACGGGGTGCAGGTGCGGCGCCAATGGCGCAAGGTACATCTGGCCATGGACCCGACCACGTCCGACATCCGTGCCGTCGAATTTACCCCCAACCGGGATGGCGACAGCCCCGTGCTGCCCAAATCCCGGCAGAGGAGCAAATTGGCACGGTCACCGCTGACGGTGCCTATGACACGCGCCGCTGCCACACCGCCATAATCGCGCGTGATGCTGTGCCGATCATCCCGATACGCAAGAATGGGCGGCCTTGGAAAGAAGACTGCCCGGTCGCCAAGGTCCGCAATGAGACCTTGCGCGCGACCCGCTACTACGGCCGGGAGTTCTGGAAGCGCTGGACTGGATACCACGCCCGCAGCCGGATCGAGGCGAAGATGCGCTGCCTGAAAGCCTTCGGTGAGCGCATCATGGCGAGAGACCCCGACCGCCAGACCGCCGAAATCCACATCCGCATTGCTCTCATGAACCGCTTCAACGCCCTCGGCACCGCCGAAATCGTCCGCATGGAATGACCTCAGTGGGGTAAGGGGAAATCACGCCTCAAGCCGGAGTTCTGCAACAATGCCCGTTCAGCCCCCCGATACGCGCCAGCAGTTCGACAACCTGATCGATCCCGGTCCGATGACGCAGCGCGGTGAATACGAATGGACGCTCCTTTCGCATCCTGCGCGCATCCCGCTCCATCACCTCCAGCGACGCGCCCACATGCGGGGCCAGATCGGTCTTGTTAATGATCAGGATATCGGATTTCGTGATCGCCGGCCCGCCCTTGCGGGGGATCTCCTCGCCAGCCGCGACGTCGATCACGTAGAGCGTCACATCCGCCAGTTCCGGGCTGAAAGTGGCCGACAGATTGTCGCCGCCGCTTTCGATAAGGACGATATCCAGGTCGGGATGGCGTGCGCAAAGCTCGGCCACGGCGGCCAGGTTGATCGAGGCATCCTCGCGGATCGCGGTATGCGGGCAGCCGCCGGTCTCAACCCCGATGATCCTGTCCTGTGGCAGGATCTGCATCCGCATCAGGGCCTCGGCATCCTCTTGCGTATAGATGTCATTGGTGATGACACCGACGGAACAGACATCGCGCAGGGCCTCGGCCAGGGCGGCGGTCAGGGTGGTCTTTCCGGCACCGACAGGTCCGCCGATGCCCACGCGCAGGGGGCCGTTCATGCTGCTCATGTTCGAAAAATCCTTGAATACTGGGTTTCGTGTTTCATCGACGCGATATCGGCCAGGAACGCGGTCGAACTCAGATCGTCCAGCCCAGCCGCAAGCGCCTGTTCCGCAAGCTGCGCGCAGAGTGGTGTCAGCTCACGGATCAACCGCTGCGCCTCTGTCTGGCCCAGGGGCACAAGGCGGGTGGCGCAGGCGACCAGATTGCTCATGAAAGCCTGAAGGAAAATCTGCGTCGTCAGCAAGAGCGGCAGGTTCTGCAAGCGCGCCGCATGTCCCACTGCGACCGGATAAGCAAGTCCGCCCAACTCGAAGCCCCAGACATCGCCGGTCACGGACCCAAAGGCCTGCCCCAGAAGGTAGGTTTCCATTACCCGTTCGGACGAGGCGCAAAAGGCCCGCGCGGTGGCGTCGATACCCGCCAGTGCGCCTGCATCCCCCGCCCGATGGGCCGCGACAAGAAACAGCGCATCGTTCCAGCCCGCCCCGTGTTCCAGCACATCCGCGATCCAGGCGCCGGTGTCTTGCACGGTTGTGACCGCACCCGCGTCGATCGCTGCCTCCAGCCCGTGGGAATAGGCGAACCCCCCCACCGGGTAGGCCGGGGACAACCATTGGGTCAGCGTCAGGATAGCGGTGTCAGTGGGCGTGACCATGGGTCCTGCCGTGGCCATAGGCCCCGCCTTCGGGAGTGAAGGGTTCGACAACCTCGCGCAGCTCGGCCCCCAGTTTCAACAACATGTCGCGCAGGACATGATCGCGCTGGATCAGCAGGCGGGTCGGCTCGATCTGGCAGGGCGTGTGCCGGTTCCCGATATGCCAGGCCAGTTGCAACAGGTTGTCGCCGCCAACCTCGAGCAGTTCTTCGGGGGCCGCGACGATCTCGACCTCGCGCCCGTCCTCCAGCACCAGCACGCCACCATGGTCGAGCGAGCGGGTCTGCGCCAGATCGACCAGAAAGGTCTCTCCCGCATCCGTGGCCAGCATCTTGCGGCGCAGAAAGCGGCCGTCATAGTCCAGCGAAACCTGGGCGCAAGCCGGCGCATGAGGGTGATCGCGGTAGATGCGGGCGGTCTTTATCGCGGTGCTCATCGGGGGTCTCCTTGCGGGCTCAGAACAGGAAATAGCGCTGCGCCATTGGCAGCACGTCGGCAGGTTGGCAGGTCAGCAACACGCCATCGGCGCGAACCTCATAGGTTTCAGGATCGACCTCAATCCGGGGGGTCGCGTTGTTCAGCAGCAGGTCGCGCTTGCCGATCGCGCGGGTGTTGCGCACGGCAACCGTCTGTTTCGCCAGCCCCAGCCTTGCGCGCACGCCATCGGCCTGCGCCGCCTCGGAGACGAAGATCACGGCCGAGTGCTCGACCGAGCGGCCATAGGCGCCCCACATCGGCCGGGAATAGACCGGCTGCGGCGTCGGGATCGAGGCGTTGGGGTCGCCCATCTGGGCGCAGACGATGGTGCCGCCCAGCAGCACCATTTCCGGTTTCACCCCGAAGAAAACCGGATCCCACAGGACGAGATCGGCGCGTTTGCCTTCCTCGATACTGCCGATCTCATGCGCGATGCCGTGGGCGATAGCCGGGTTGATCGTGTATTTCGCGATGTAACGGCGAACCCGGAAATTGTCGTTGTCGCCGCTTTCCTCTGCCAGCCTGCCGCGCTGTTTCTTCATCTTGTCGGCGGTCTGCCAGGTGCGGATCAGCACCTCACCCACCCGGCCCATCGCCTGACTGTCGCTGGCGATGATGGAAAACGCGCCCATGTCGTGCAGAATGTCCTCGGCCGCGATGGTCTCGCGCCGGATGCGGCTTTCGGCGAAGGCCACGTCCTCGGGGATCGACTTGTCCAGGTGGTGACAGACCATCAGCATGTCGAGATGCTCCTCGACCGTGTTCACGGTAAAGGGGCGCGTCGGATTGGTCGAGGAGGGCAGAACATGGTCCTCGCCGCAAATCCGAATGATGTCGGGGGCATGGCCGCCGCCTGCACCCTCGGTGTGAAAGGCATGGATCGTCCGGCCCTTCATGGCCTTGACCGTATGTTCCACGAAACCGCTCTCGTTGAGCGTATCGGTGTGGATCATCACCTGCACGTCCATCGCATCCGCCACCGACAGGCAACAGTCGATGGCCGCGGGTGTCGTACCCCAGTCTTCGTGCAGTTTCAGGGCGCAGGCCCCGGCCAGCACCTGTTCCTCCAGCGCGGCGGGCAGCGCGGCATTGCCCTTGCCCGCAAAGGCAAGGTTCATCGGAAAGGCATCGGCGGCCTGCAACATCCGCCCGATATGCCAGGGGCCGGGCGTGCAGGTGGTGGCCAGCGTGCCATGGGCCGGTCCGGTGCCGCCGCCCAGCATGGTGGTCAGGCCCGAATGCAGCGCATCCTCGATCTGTTGCGGGCAGATGAAGTGGATATGACTGTCGAATCCGCCAGCGGTCAGGATCCGCCCTTCGCCGGCGATGATCTCGGTGCCCGGTCCGATGATGATGTCGACGCCGGGCTGGGTATCCGGGTTCCCGGCCTTGCCGATCTTGTGAATGCGCCCGTCTTTGAGGCCGATATCGGCCTTGGTGATGCCCGCGTAATCGACGATCAGCGCGTTGGTGATCACCGTGTCCACCGCCCCCGCCGCACGGGTGGCCTGCGACTGCCCCATGCCGTCGCGGATGACCTTGCCACCGCCGAACTTGACCTCTTCTCCGTGAACAGTCAGGTCCCGCTCTACCTCGATGATCAGATCGGTATCGGCCAACCGAAGCTTGTCGCCGGTGGTGGGGCCGAACATTGCGGCATAGTCGCTGCGTTTTATCTGTGCCGGCATCAGAGAGGCCCCATGACCTGTTGGTTGAACCCGTAGATCTTGCGTGCCCCGCCGATCGGGATCAGCGAGACCTCACGGCTCTGCCCCGGCTCAAATCGCACGGCGGTGCCCGGTGCGATGTCCAGCCGCATCCCGCGCGCGGCTGCGCGGTCGAACTGCAAGGCGGGATTGGCCTCGGCGAAATGATAGTGTGACCCGACCTGAACCGGGCGATCGCCGGTGTTCGACACCATCAGTGTGGTCGCCATGGCATCCGCGTTCAAAAGGATCAGCCCCTCTGCCGGGAACAGCTCTCCCGGGATCATCTGGGCAACCGCGACAACAGGGCAATGACGATAAGGGCGATCAACGCCAGCCCCACGCCCAGGCTCGCATGATCGGTTCCATGAGCGTGTATATGGGTATCGGTATGGGCCATGGCGGGGCTTGCGAACACGAGCGCGGCAAACAGCATGCGGGTCATTGGAAACTCCTTGTCAGATCAGCGGATGGGGTTGTGGACGGTGACCAGCTTGGTTCCATCCGGAAAGGTGGCCTCGACCTGAACGTCGTGGATCATCTCGGGCACGCCTTGCATGCATTGATCGCGGGTGACGACCTCGGCCCCGGCCTGCATCATCTCGGCGACCGAACGGCCGTCGCGGGCGCCCTCGACAACCGCCTCGGTGATCAGGGCAATCGCCTCGGGGTGGTTCAGCTTGACGCCGCGCGCCAGCCGCCTGCGGGCAACCTCGGCGGCCATGGCGACCAACAGCTTGTCTTTCTCACGCGGTGTCAGGTTCATGTCAGAGCATCCAGCATCGGGGTAAGGTGTCGTCATTGAGCAGGCGCAGAACCGGCAGCAGATCGCGCCTGAGGGTAAAGCTGTTTTCAGCGAGCATCCGGATCACCAGCAGGTCCGGTTTGATCAAACTGGCACCGGCTGTGTCGGGCAGCAGCGCGCGGACCGGGGTCAACCGCGCCTCGGCGGTTGGCGCGGCAAGAACGACCAGCGCCATTGCCCCGGCGCCATTGGCGATATGCGGCCTGGCGAGATGGGCGTGCAGATCGCCAGAGAACCGCATCGCATCCAGAAAGACCGGCGCCGCGCCGCGCCGGATCTCGACCCGGTCGCGCAGGCGGATATCGGTCAGGGTCTCTCCCATCGCGGCACGGCCAAAGACCAGCGGCTCGACCATCAGCAGGGTTGCATCCGGCGCCATGTCGATGCGCAAACGGCGATCAAGCGCGCTGCGGTTGAACAGGATGGTCTCTTGCGGCAGCCAGTTCAGTCTTGCGCCGGGTTCGATCGTCAGGCTTGTAGAGACCTGCCCCCAGCTATCGGGTTGCGCCTTGTAGATGCGTTCGCATGCCTGCGAGGTCAGGGTCAGCGTCGTACCCGAGGCGGCCGCGCCGGTGAACCGGAACCTGTCCCCCCCGGTAATGCCACCCGCGGTGTTCAGCAGGACCGCGTCCAATCCCCGGCCCGCCGGGCGGGGAAACAGGCATTTGAACGACCCCGCCTGATGCAGGTGGTCCAGAACAGACCTGTCGCCCAAAGGCTTGGTGCGCAGCCGAATCGCACCCTTGGCGCGCGGGGCCGCCTGTGCCTTGTCGGGCGATATGGGAGCAAGGTGGGTAATGGGGCACCTTCAACGGGCTGTTTCGCACCACCTGTTTCGCCGCTGCAGCGTCAGAGCACTATTCCACCATGCGGCCAGCCGGCCCGATTCCCTCGCCCCTGGTCATCTTTTAGGCAGCAGTCCGGCCCACAGATCAAAAAACAGGCAGATACAGCCGAAATGTGGAAATGCTGAACAGGCCGGTTGCGCAAATTGCTGCAATGCAGAAATCGTATGAATGCCCACAGCGGAGAGACATTCCGAAGGGTGTGTGACGGCTGCGCGAATTGGACCTCGGACACAACCGCCACACGGAACGCAACAACAGTTGCGGGGATCAGGTAGTAGAAGAGCACGCCGTGACGCAAGCCCTCTCTCCCGGCCCCGCCAGGAGGATCATATGACATCTTTCAAATCCACACTTGCCGGTTCGGTCGTATTTGCCGCCATGGCCACCGCCACGCTTGCGGCCGAAGACACGATCAAGGTGGGCGTGCTGCATTCGCTGTCGGGCACCATGGCGATTTCGGAGACCACGCTGAAGGACACGATGCTGATGCTGATCGACCAACAGAACGCCAAGGGCGGGCTGCTGGGCAAGCAGCTTGAGGCGGTCGTGGTCGACCCGGCCTCGGACTGGCCGCTGTTCGCCGAAAAGGCGCGCGAATTGCTGACCGTGCACGAGGTCGACGTGATCTTTGGCAACTGGACCTCGGTCAGCCGCAAATCGGTTCTGCCGGTGATCGAAGAGCTGAACGGGCTGCTGTTCTACCCGGTGCAGTACGAGGGCGAGGAATCGTCGAAAAACGTGTTCTACACCGGCGCCGCCCCGAACCAGCAGGCGATCCCGGCCACCGATTATTTCCTGGATGAACTGGGAGTCGAGAAATTCGCGCTGCTGGGCACCGACTATGTCTATCCGCGTACCACCAACAACATCCTCGAAAGCTATCTGAAGCAGAAGGGCATCGCCGACGAGGATATCTTTGTCAATTACACGCCTTTCGGCCATTCCGACTGGTCCAAGATCGTGGCCGATGTGGTCGCCCTGGGCGCGGATGGCAAGAAGGTGGGCGTCATCTCGACCATCAACGGGGATGCCAATATCGGGTTCTACAAGGAGCTGGCGGCGGCCGGTGTTTCGGCGGATGACATCCCCGTCGTGGCCTTCTCGGTGGGCGAGGAAGAACTCTCGGGTCTGGATACGACCAACCTTGTCGGCCACCTTGCGGCCTGGAACTATTTCCAGTCGGCCGATACCGAGGCCAATGCCGAGTTCGTCGAAACCTGGAAGGCCACGATGGGCGAGGATCGGGTCACCAACGACCCGATGGAGGCGCATTACATCGGTTTCAACATGTGGGTGAACGCCGCGACACAAGCGGGCTCGACCGAGGTCGACGCGGTGCGGGCCGCCATGTACGGGCAGGAATTCCCGAACCTGACCGGCGGCACCGCGGTCATGCTGCCGAACCACCATCTGGCCAAGCCGGTCCTGATCGGCGAAATCCAGGCCGACGGTCAGTTCGACATCATCAGCGAGACCGACGTGGTGCCGGGCGACGCCTGGACCGACTATCTGCCGGAATCCGCCGTCCTGAAATCGGATTGGAAGGATCTGGGCTGCGGCATGTACAACACCCAGACCCAGACCTGCGTTCAGACCCTGTCGAACTACTGATCCCAATTGCAAGGCGGGCGCCCTGCCCGCCTTGCCTCAGGACATCCGGGTTTCACCACATGTTTAGACTTCTCCTCGCGAGCCTCGCACTCGTGGGCACCTGCCTGACGGCCTCGGCGCAAGAGGCCGCATTGCAGACAATCCTGCAAGAACATCGGGCGACGATTGCCGAAAGCTCGCGCAAGACGATCGGACCGGCGATTGACGCGATTGCCGCCAGCGGCTTGCCGCAGGCCCAACGGATGCTCGAGACATGGGCCGCCAAGGACATGTGGATGCGCAAATCCGACGGTCTCTTCTTTGCCGGCAGAAAGGGTGAGGGGCGCACTTATGTCCTGACCGATTTCGATACCGGCGCGACCGTCGGCAGCTTTGCCTCGTCCGAACTGGCACAGCTGAAACCCAATAGCGGCATACGGGCGATGATCGGTACCGCGCTGGTGCGGTTCCAGCTGTCCGACCCCGACCGGGGCAAGCGGCTGTCTGCGCTCGATTCGATCCAGCGCGCGCCCGAAGCCGCCCTTTTGCCCCCCTTGCGTGCGTCGATCGAAGCTGAACCCGACGCCGAGATCAAGATGCGCAAGCAGCGGCTGGAGCGGTTGCTGACCATCGGCTACGACACCGACCCCCGCGCCCGTGTTCAGGCCATCGACGACATGTCCGCCGGGCTTGGCCTCGACCTGCGCGCCGCCCTGAACCCTTTGCTTGTCACGTCCCGCCATGTGGCGCCCGCGCTGCCGGATGAGGCCAATATCGCCGCCGTTCTCGAACCGGGACGAGAGGGTCTGTCCGTTGTCGACGCCTATGACCTGCTCGTCGCAAGGGATCTCGCCCCGCCACGCGTTTCGCGGGATGACATTCGAAATGCCCTGGCGGCACATATCGTTGGCGGGCGCGTCGGCGACGTGCCGGTCGCGCAACTCGATACCGACGCCGCGCGCGCGCAGGCCTATGCCGCACTGGCCCGTGCCGGCGCGGTGCCCGCGCTGGTCACCCAGGCCGATATGGCTGCCGCAGTGGCCGGGCATGTGTTCTTCGATGCCTATGTCGAACCGTCAAGGGCTGTCACCGAGGCGGCCCAACAGGCATTGGACAGGATCGACCTGAAGGTCGGCATGAACCAGACGCTCGACCTGGCGCTGGATGCGGTCTCGCTGGCGTCGATCTACTTCCTTGCGGCCATCGGACTGGCCATCACCTTTGGCGTGATGGGAGTGATCAACATGGCCCATGGCGAGTTCATCATGATGGGCGCCTATACCGGCTATGTGGTGCAACAGGTCATCCCGGATCACACGCTCTCGATCATCGTCGCGATCCCGATGGCCTTTGCCGTCACCTTTGCCGCCGGCGTCGCGATGGAGCGGCTGGTGATCCGCTGGCTCTATGCCCGCCCGCTCGAGACCCTGCTTGCCACCTTTGGCATCTCGATCGCGCTGCAACAGCTGGCCAAGAACATCTTTGGCACCCAGGCCCGCCCGCTGACGGCACCCGGCTGGCTGGATGGAGCATGGGTGCTCAACGACGTGGTGTCGATCAGCTATATCCGCATCGCCATCTTCGCGCTGGCGCTGATCTTTCTGGCGCTGTTTCTCTACATCGCGAAACGCACCCGGCTCGGCCTTGAAATGCGGGCGGTGACGCAGAACCCGCGCATGGCAGGATCAATGGGCATCAACCCCGGCCGGGTGAACATGCTGACCTTTGGGCTGGGCTCGGGCATTGCCGGGATCGCCGGCGTCGCCATCGGTCTCTTTGCCAAGGTCACTTCGGATCTGGGCAGCGACTATATCGTGCAAAGCTTCATGACCGTGGTTGTCGGCGGTGTCGGCAACATCTGGGGCGCTCTGGCCGGAGCCGGAATGATCGGTTTCCTGCAAAAGGGGATCGAATGGATGAACCCGTCCAACACGCTCGCCGCCCAGACCTACATGATCGTCTTCATCATCATTTTCATCCAGTTCCGGCCAAGGGGCATCATCGCCCTCAAGGGCCGCGCCGCGGGGGATTGAGCCATGGACCGCAGCTTTGTTGCAAGAAACCCGTCGGTGCTGGTCTTTCTGGCCCTGCTGTCGCTGTTCACCCTCGTCGTCACCGTCCTGTCCGAGGGCTTCGGCATCGGCGTGATCTCGACCAGTTTCGTCAAGACGCTGGGCAAGACCCTGTGCCTGTGCCTGATCGCGGTGGCGATGGATCTGGTCTGGGGCTTTACCGGCATCCTGTCGCTGGGCCATTTCGCCTTTTTCGGGCTGGGCGGCTACATGATCGGCATGTGGCTGATGTACGAGCGCACCCGCCTGATCGTGGTCGACGCAATGTCCCAGGCCGAGATCCCGCCCACCCCATCCGAGGTGGTCGATGCAATCGGCAGCCAGATCTTTGGCGTGGTCGGATCATCCGAGTTTCCCTTGGTCTGGGCCTTTGCCGACAGTCTCGCGCTGCAACTGGTGCTGGTGGTGCTGGTGCCCGGATTGTTGGCGCTGGTCTTTGGCTGGCTGGCCTTTCGCAGCCGCGTGACCGGCGTGTACCTGTCCATCCTGACCCAGGCGATGACGCTGGCACTGGCGCTTTACCTGTTCCAGAACGACAGCGGTCTGCGCGGCAATAACGGCCTGTCCGGCCTGCAAAACCTGCCGGGTGTCACCGCCGCGCAGGATATCGTGTCGATCTGGTTCCTCTGGGCCTCGGCGCTGGCGCTGGGTCTGGGATACCTGCTGGCCGCCTGGATCGTGTCGGGCAAGTTTGGCTCGGTGATCCGCGGCATCCGCGACAACGAGGCACGGGTTCGCTTTCTGGGCTACTCGGTCGAGGTCTACAAGCTGGCGGTGTTCACCCTGACCGCCTGTCTCGCGGCCATCGCGGGCGCGCTCTATTATCCGCAGGCGGGCATCATCAACCCCGAGGAGATGGCGCCCATCGCCTCGATCTATCTGGCCGTCTGGGTGGCGATCGGCGGGCGCGGGCGTCTTTATGGCGCGGTGATCGGGGCGGCCTTTGTCAGCCTGCTCAGCACCTGGTTCACCGGCGGCCAGGCCCCGGATATCCCGCTGGGTTTCTACACGATCAAATGGGTCGACTGGTGGCAGGTGCTGCTGGGCGGTTCCTTTGTGCTGGTCACCCTGTTCGCGCCGCAGGGGATCGGAGGGCTTTTCGACCTCTGGTCGAACCGGCGGCACCCGGATCGCCATGGCGCCAATCTGGGCCCCGACGCCGGTTCCCTGCGCGAAAAGGAGGCAACGCAATGAGCACCCTGCTGGAAGTGAGCGGCGTCTCGGTCTCGTTCGACGGATTTCGCGCGATCAACAACCTGTCGTTCCGCATCGGCAACGCCGAACTGCGCGCCGTGATCGGGCCGAACGGCGCGGGAAAGACCACATTCATGGATATCATCACCGGCAAGACGCGCCCCGACGAGGGCCGCGTGATCTGGGGCGAGAAATCCGTGTCGCTGCTGCGCCTGAGCGAGGCCGCGATCGCGCAGATGGGCATCGGGCGCAAGTTCCAGAAACCCACCGTGTTCGAAGACCAGACCGTGCAAGAGAACCTGTTGATGGCGCTGAAGAACACGCGCGGCTGGCTGGGCGTGCTCTTCTATCGCCCGACGGCAACCGATCTGCAAAAGGTCGATGATCTGGCGACCGAAATCGGCCTGTGGCAAGAGCTGACGCGCAAGTCCGGCGAATTGAGCCATGGTCAGAAGCAATGGCTGGAAATCGGCATGCTGCTGGCGCAGGAACCGCGCCTGTTGCTGGTGGACGAACCCGCCGCCGGGATGTCCCCACAAGAACGCGAACACACCACCGACCTGCTGGTACAGGCTGCCAGGACCCGCGCCGTTGTGGTTGTCGAGCATGACATGGAATTTGTCCGGCGCCTGAACTGCAAGGTAACCGTGCTGCACGAGGGGTCGGTTCTGGCCGAAGGCAGCCTTGACCACGTGACCTCCAATCAGGACGTCATCGACGTTTACCTGGGACGCTAGACCATGCTGAAACTGACCGATCTGACCTTGCATTACGGGCATTCGCAAATCCTCAACGGTATCTCGATGGAGGCCAGGCAGGGCGAGGTGACATGTGTGATGGGCACCAATGGCGTCGGCAAGACCAGCCTGATGAAGGCGATCTCGGGCACGCATCCGCGCTCGGGCGGCACGCTGGAACTGGATGGCGAGCAAGTCGGCATCTTGCCTGCACACGGGATGGCCTGGAAAGGCGTCGCCTATGTGCCGCAGGGGCGCGAGATCTTTCCGCTGCTGACGGTGCGCGAAAACCTGGAAACCGGCTTTGCCTGTCTGCCCAAGGATGCGCATGTCATCCCCGACGAGATCTTTGACCTGTTCCCGGTGCTCAAGCAGATGCAGAACCGGCGCGGCGGCGATCTTTCAGGGGGCCAGCAGCAGCAACTGGCCATTGCCCGCGCGCTGATCACCAGACCACGTCTGTTGCTTCTGGACGAACCCACCGAAGGCATCCAGCCCAATATCATCCAGCAGATCGGAGAGGTCATCCGGCATCTCAAAGCCTCGGGTGACATGGCCATCGTGCTGGTCGAGCAGTATTTCGATTTCGCCTATGAACTTGCCGACCGGATATTGGTGCTGCGGCGCGGAGAAGTCATCACCCGCGGCAGCAAGGCGGACCTGTCGCGAGAGGCGGTCTTGGCCGGGCTCTCTGTCTGAGCGCAAGACCGCCCCCGAGAACCGCCCCGCTTGCGCTGTTCGCGGCGGCGGTTCCCTGCTGCACTTGCTGCGGCCGTCAGAGGAAAGGCAGCTCGCAAAGGGTTCCTTCGACCGCGCCCGACCCACGTTGCACCAGCACCCGGTCACCGGGTTTTGCCGTGACCGAAACCAGGGCAAAACCGATGTTCTTCTTCATCCGGTAGGACCAGACGCAGGTGGTCAGGTCGCCGATCTTCTGCCCGTTCCTCTCGATGTCGCTCCAGGTGAATTCGGCCTTGGCCGGTTCGGGATCGTCCAGAACCACACCCAGTTGGTGCCGTTTCGGCCCCTCGGCCGCGATGCGCCGCAACGCAGTGATCCCGATGGTGTCGTCGGGTACATGCAGATCGACATATTTGCCCATCCGCACCTCGAACGGGTTGGTGTGCCCGTCCGAGTCGCCGCCATAGGAGACGAGGCCGCTTTCGACCCGTTCGCACCAGTTCGGGTTCCCCGGCCCGATGCCGTACGGCTGACCCGCTTCCTTGACGATATTCCAGAGCGCGCTGCCCTTGGAGCCATCCATCAGGTAGATTTCGAAACCGCCCTGTTTCGACCAGCCGGACCGGGCCACCGCGACCGGAATGCCGTCTATCTCGGTCTCGCGGAACCAGAAATACTTCAGATCCCGCACCCAATCGCCAAAGATCGAGGCGACCACGGTTTCCGCCTTGGGTCCCTGCACCGCAAGCGGCGACACGTCCGGCTCGCTCACCTCGACATCCAGACCGCGCTCGCGCGCAATCGCCTCGGCCCAGAACCAGATGTTGCTGTCGGCAATCGAGAGCCAATAGCGTTCCTCGTCCAGCTTCAGCAGGATCGGGTCGTTGATCAACACGCCATGGTGATTGCACAATGGCACATATTTGCCCTGCCCGACCTTGCATTTCGTCAGATCCCTGGGCGCCAGTATCTGCGCCAGCCGCCCTGCATCCGGCCCTTTCAGCTGGACCTGGCGTTCCACCGCCACATCCCACATCGAAACGCCGTTGATGATGCGCCAGTACTCTTCTTCGGGATGACCGTAAGAGGTCGGCATCAGCATCTGGTTATAGGTCGTCATGGCGCAGACACCGTCGGCCAGCGTGGCCTCATAAAAGGGCGACGTCCGCAGGCGGGTCGAGGGCGAGATGGAGAACATGATTGCACCGGTTGTTCGGGTGGACGCAAGAAAACGGCCGCCAGTCCGGGTCGACCGGCGGCCAGGGGTCAGTCTGCTGGTGTCACTGACGGGGAGTGATCCGGATCAGGCGAGCCAGACGTTGCGCAAGGTCTGGCCAAATCCACCCATCGCACCGACCGAATGCGGCGTATAGCCCATGACGTTTTTCGCCGTTGCCTCAAGCTGGTTCTGGAACACAGGGTTCACGAACCCGCCGTCGTCATTCATCATGTGCAGCATGTCGCAATACATCTGCGCCCGCTTGGCCTCATCCAGTTCGGCACGCGCGGCAAGGATCATGGCGTCGAACGCATCCGAACCCCACATGGTTTCGTTCCAGCTGCCGCCTTTCATGTGCGCGATGGTCAGAAAGGCGTCCACGGTGGGCCGCGCCTGCCAGCCCGACATGGTCATCGGCTTCTGCATCCAGATGTTCGACCAATACCCGTCCGAAGGGGTCTTGATGACCTTGATATCGGCAGCGCCCTTCGCGGATTGCTGGAAGGTCAGCGCGATGTCATTGGCCGTGCTGCCGGCGGTCTCCGAGGTATAGAGTTCGACAGCGTTGACCCCGGCCTTGTCGAAATGGAACTTCGCCTTGTCGAGGTCGTATTCGGCGGGCTTCACGTCCTTGCACCAGTACTTGTAGGTTGGTCCGATCGGCGTGTCGGCCGAAATCGTGCCGATGCCCTTGAACACCTGGTTCAGGATCAGTTCGCGATCCAGCGCATGCTTGATCCCCTTGCGGAAATCCGCGTTGTCCGTCGGCGCCCGGTCAACCATCATGACAATGTTGGTGAAGCCACCCGTGGGCGTGTTGTAGAGCGTGATCGCATCATTGCCGCTCAGTTGTTCGACCGCAAAGGCGGGCACATCGCGGATGGCGTCCACGTCACCGGCCAGCAATGTGCTGAGCGTCGCATTGGCGTCCGGAACCGGGATGAAGTCGATCCCGTCGAGATAGGGTTTGCCTTCTTCGTAATAGTTTTCAAACCGCTCAAGGACCACACGCTCGCCGGGGATGAACTCCATCACCTTGAACGGGCCTGAACCGATGGCCATTGCGAAATCGGTATGGCCTGCCGGATGAATGGCAAGGTGATAGTCCGACATGATCACCGGCAGGTCGGCATTGCCCGAGGACAGGGTGATCTTGACGGTCGAGGCATCCGGCGCCTCGATTGCCGTAACGGTGGAAAGCAGTGCCTTGGCCGGAGATTCCGAACCTTCGGCGATGTGCCGCGACAGGCTTTCGACCACATCCGCCGCCGTCACCGACTGACCGTTGTGGAAGGTCAGCCCGCCGCGCAGCTTGAAACTCCACTCGGTCGCCTGTGCATTCACGCTCCACTCCTCGGCCGCGTCGCCCTCGACCTCCAGTGTCGGAGCGAACCGGGTAAGGCGCTGATACACGCAGTTCGAGTAAATGCCGTCATCGGTGTCGACCATGCGCACCGGCTCGAGCGTGTTGTCCGTGTTGCCCTGCGCGATCCGCAGCCAGCCGCCGCGCTTGGGTTCTTCGGCATGTGCCGGGCCAGCCATCGTGAGGATACCGCTTGCCGCAGGCATCAGCAGACCAAAGGCGCCTGCGCGTTTGAAAAAGCCGCGGCGGCTGAGCGCGCCGGCCTTGTATTGCCGTACCAGGCTGTCGATGTCGGACATGTCGTTACCTCCCAGATGACCGATGACGGGCAGTCCCCGCTATGCCGCAAAGAGTGCGGGGCGCGCGTGCGTGGCACAAACAACCGATTTCATGACTTTGCCATAACTGTGGTTATGCATTGCATCCGCTCCTTCAGCGAGACAGGAACGAAGCGCCCGTCATACCTTCGGGAACAGAGACCCCCATCCTCGTCAGGATCGAAGGAGCAAGCGCCAGCTGGTCCAACAGGACATCTTCGGATGGCAGGGCGCTGCTGCCGAAATAGTACAATGCCACATCCTGCTGATCTTCTCCGGCGCCACCGTGATGGCCAAGATCGTCCTGCCCGTGATCGGCGGTGACAATGACGTCATACCCCAGTTCGCGCCAGCGGGTCACATAGGGCGCCAGGGCCGCATCCAGATAATAACAGGCATCGCTCATTTCCTTTCGTCCATGACCAAAGCGATGCCCCATGCTGTCGAGCGTCGACGTGTGCAGCAATCCGTAATCCAGGTCTTTCGCCTCGCAAAGATAGGTCAGGGTGGCAAAGAGATCGGCATCCGAAGGGCTCATCTGGTTTGCATCGGTCGCATCCGCCATCGTGTGAAACCGACCGTGATGTATCGGGCCAACTGCGCTGTCGCTCTCGATGTCACGCACCGGGTCAAAGGGCATCCGGTGAAACAGCTCGCTCCACCAGCTCAGCGCCACGGCACCGGTTTTTCGCCCGGCGCCCGCCAGTTCCGAGAACACGTCCGGCACCTCCAGTCGCCGCCTGTGCTTGTTGCCGACGACACCATGGCGATGCGGCGGCAAGCCGGTGTGCATCGAGGCATAGCAGGCCGAAGACGTCGATGGCAGCACCGAACGCATGCGCCTTACGCGGGCCTCTCCCGATGCGACCAGTCCTTCGAGATTGCCGAACAACCGACGGAAGTTCCTGTAGGGAACACCGTCCAGAACGATGAGCAAGAGTTTGGCGGGCATGGTCGATGTCCTTTGCAGTTCCACTCCGTTTTGCTGCCTTGCAAACCGCCCCGACAAACAACAAAAAAACGGTCATTGCCCAAAAAGTCGAAAACGCATGCCGTTGCCATAACCAAAACGACCCCATTCGGGTTGCTATGGTTGTTTGTCCGAACCCGGGCTTGGGCCGAATATACCGGCAGCCTTGAAGGGAGGAACAAGGTGCACCGGATCATTCTGACCCGTCTGGCGCAGGGTGTGCTCACCCTGCTGCTGGCATCCATTATCATTTTCGGCGCCACCGAGATTCTTCCCGGTGACGTGGCCGAAGCCATTTTGGGCCAAAGCCGAACCGAAGAGGCGCTCGCGACCCTGCGTGAGGAGATGGGCCTCAACCGCCCCGCGATCGTGCGCTATTTCGACTGGCTGGGCGGCATGGTCCAGGGGGACCTGGGCACCTCGCTGGCGACCAAGCGGCCGGTGGCCGACATGATCGAAAGCCGGATGTGGAACACGCTCCGCCTGGCCCTGCTTGCGGCTGCAATCTCTGTGCCGTTGTCGCTGGCGCTGGGCCTCTGGTCTGCGATGCGCGCCGGTGGGCGGGTCGACAAGACCCTGGCCATGACCACGCTCGCGCTGATCGCGGTGCCCGAGTTCTTTATCGGCCTGATCCTGATGAAGGTCTTTGCGGTCGAGTTGAAATGGCTGTCTGCCTCGGCCAACACGCGGCCCTATTTCGACTTCTGGCAGAATGCCCGCGCGCTTGCCCTGCCCGTCGCCACACTCAGCTTTGCGGTGCTGGCACACATGATGCGGATGACGCGCTCTTCGGTGATCAACATCTTCACATCTCCCTATATGGAGATGGCCGCGCTCAAGGGCTTGCCGAAACGCCGCCTTGTGGTGCTGCACGCCCTGCCCAATGCGCTGTCCCCGATCCTGACCGTGATCGCCCTGAACCTGAGCTACATGGTCTCGGGCGTGATCATCGTTGAAACCGTGTTTGGCGTGCCGGGTCTGACCCGCCTGCTGGTCGATGGCGTCACGCTGCGGGACATCCCGCTGATCCAGGCCTGCGCCATGATCTTCGGCGCCGTCTATATCCTGTTGAATCTGCTGGCCGATGTCCTGTCCATCATGGCCAATCCGCGCCTGAGGTATCCGAAATGAGCGACGCAACCGAATTCGCCAAGCCGCGTGCTTCGGTCTTTGCCGGCCTGCGCCTGACCCGGACCGCGATTTTCGCGGGTGGCATCCTGCTGTTCTGGTTGGTCCTCGCCCTGTTCGGGCCGTGGATCGCCCCCCATGGAGAGGCCGATATCATCTCGACCAAGACATTCGCTCCGATCGGCGAAGGCGGGTGGCTCGGCACCGACAAGCTGGGGCGCGACGTGTTTTCGCGGCTGATCTACGGCGTCCGCACAACGCTGTTGCTGGCGCTGGTGACAACGGTAATCTCCTTTACCTTTGGCGTCACGCTGGGCTTTGCCGCTGCCATCCTCAAGGGCTGGTTCGATATCGTGGTCAGTCGCATCGTCGAGGCCTTCATGGCTTTTCCCTCGACCCTGCTGGCGCTGGTGGTGATCGGCGCCTTCGGCACCTCGATCACGGTTCTGGTCCTGACGGTCGGGTTGGTGCTGTCGACCAGCGTCTTCAGGGTGTCGCGCGCATTGGGCTATGACATCGGCGTCATGGATTTTGTCGAGGCCGCGCGCGCCCGAGGCGAAGGCACCTGGTGGATCCTGACCCGCGAGATCCTGCCAAACTCGATGGCGCCACTGATCGCGGAATTCGGCTTGCGCTTCACCTTTTCGATCCTGTTCCTGTCGGGTCTCTCCTTTCTGGGTCTGGGCGTTCAGGAGCCTGCCGCCGACTGGGGGCTGATGGTGCAGGAAAACGTGGGGGGGCTGTTCCTCGGCTCTTCTGCCGCGCTGATCCCTGCCGCCTGTATCGCCTCTCTGACCGTATCCATGAACCTGCTTGTCGACTGGTTCCAGCAGCGTCAGCAGGGTGAAACCGTTCTGGAGAAGATCGACCAATGAGCGACATCCTGACCATCAAGAACCTGCGTGTCGAGGGTCGCCCACCAGGGGGAACCTATGTGCCCATCGTGAAGGGCGTGTCGCTCAACGTGGCCAAGGGCGAGGTGCTGGCCCTGATCGGCGAGAGCGGGTCGGGCAAGTCCACGATCTCGCTGGCCTCGATGGGCTTTGCCCGCCCCGGCTGCCGCATCTCGGGCGGCGAGATCTGGCTCAATGGGCGCGACATCATGAAACTGTCTCCGCATGACCGCCACGCGCTGCGCGGGAACGAGGTCTCGTATGTGGCGCAATCGGCGGCGGCCAGTTTCAACCCCGCCCTACGGATCGGCAAACAGGTGATCGAGGCACCGCTCTGGCATGGCGCGGGCGATGCCGCGACCCTGACCGCCACCGCCGTCGATCTTTATCGCAAGCTGGACCTGCCCAATCCCGACACCGTGGGCAACAAGTTCCCGCATCAGGTCTCGGGCGGTCAGTTGCAGCGGCTGATGGCGGCGATGGCCATGTCCTGCGGGCCGGATTTGCTGATCCTGGACGAACCCACAACGGCGCTGGACGTGACCACCCAGATCGAGGTGCTGAAGGCGTTCAAGGACATCATTCGTGATCAGGGCACGGCGGCGATCTACGTGACCCACGACCTTGCGGTCGTGGCGCAGGTGGCGGATCGCATTCTTGTGCTGAAGAACGGTGAAATGGTCGAGGAAGGACCAACCGCCCAGATCCTGCATGACCCGCAGCACGAATATACCCGCACGCTGATGGCGGCGGTTCGGCCCGCACCGCATCTGGTCGACCATGTTGACGCCAGTGCGGCGCAAGCGCCGGTGATCTCGGCCCGCAACATCACCGCGGGCTATGGCGCGCTGACCATCCTGTCCGATGTCTCGGTTGACGTCCCCGCCGCATCGGTCGTCGGGGTGATCGGCGAAAGCGGCTGTGGGAAAAGCACGCTGGCGCGGGTCGTCGCCGGCCTGACACCGCTGCGAAAGGGCGAAATCAAGCTCGATGGGAAGGTTGCCGCTCCAAGCGTGAAGGATCGCCCCCGCGATACGCTCAAGGATTGCCAGATCGTGTTTCAGATGGCCGACACGGCGCTGAACCCGCGCCAGCGGATCGGAGACATCCTGGGCCGCCCGCTGGAGTTCTATCAGGGGCTCAAGGGGCGCGCGCGCGCGGACAAGGTGGGTGACCTGCTGGAACTCGTCGACCTTCCGCGCAACTTTGCCTCGCGCTTTCCCGGTGAACTGTCGGGGGGCCAGAAACAGCGGATCAACCTGGCGCGCGCGCTGGCCGCCGACCCAAAGGTGATCCTGTGCGACGAGGTCACCTCGGCGCTGGATACCGTGGTCGCGGCGGGGGTCATCGAGCTTTTGAAATCGCTCAAGGAGAAACTGGGCGTCGCCTACATGTTCATCAGCCACGACCTGTCGACCGTTGCGTCATTCGCCGACGAGGTGGTGGTTCTCTATGCCGGCCGGGTGGTCGAGAAAGGGCCATCCGCTGCGGTCTTCGGCCCGCCCTTTCACCCCTATACAAAACTGCTGCTCTCCTCGGTCCCCGAGATGCGGCAAGGCTGGCTGGAGGGCGTGGCCGATACCGGCGAGGCCAAGGCCGCAAGCGCCGGCAGTGTCGTAATCGGAGCGAAGGGCTGCCCCTTTTCCAACCGTTGCACTCATGTGATATCTGGGACCTGCGACACCGTTGCACCGCCGCTCAAAGTGTTGTCCGATGGGTTGGAAATCGCCTGCCATCTGCCGACGGGCGAGTTGCCTGATCGAGGTCTTTGAAACATGCCCCCGAAACCACGCCGGTTTCCTGACTACCAAACCGCGCTAAAGGTGGCCTTTGACGAGGAGATCGCCGGCCGAGCCTATTTTCTGATGCTGGCAAGAAAGTATCCCGAGCAGCGTCAGGCGTTGCAATTGATCGCACGAATAGAGGCCGTCACGGCCAGCATCCTGCGGCCCCCAGTCACACGTGCTGAAATCACGCCGGGCGATCCCGAGTTCCTGAACAGCAAGGGTCAAGCCGAGGCGGCGGTCGAACAAAGGCCGTGGCTCGAGTTCGTCTGGTCTATGGCCAATGATTACCCCGCCTACATCCAGGAGATGACCGATCTGCTGCATATTGCGCCATCCGCAGATCGAGCCGCCCTCGAAGCCTTGGTCGCGCATGAGCAGGCGATTGTCGATTTCGCCCTTGCCGAAACAAGGGGGGATAGCAAAAGCATGCAGCCCCTGATCGATTTCCTGAGGCGCCACGGCGAGGATCAAACAAGCGCCTGATAACTCAAAACCCTCAGCTGTCGGCGCAATGTGTAAGCGCTGGAGGGGATCAGTTGCGTCATCAGGATCACGGTCATCTCTTCGACCGGGTCCACCCAGAACGCGGTCGAGGCCATGCCGCCCCATGCGAATTCGCCGGGTGAGCCGACGATCCTGGCACGGACCGGGTCCAGCATCACCGACACGCCCAGGCCGAAGCCGATCCCTTCAAAGGTCGTTTCGCTGAAATGCGCCTGCCCCCGGCTGGCCAGATCGCCGCCCATCTGGTTCGACACCATCAGGTCGAACGTCTTGCGCCCCAGTAGCCTGCCGCCGTCATAGGCGCCGCGCTGCAACAGCATGGTCGCGAAACGCTGGTAATCGGCCATAGTCGAGACCAGCCCGCCACCACCGCTTTCCAGCGTGACCGGCGCATGGCAGCGATCCTGACTGGCAGAGGGTACATATCCCCCGCCGGCATGATCATAAAGCGTCGCCAATCGTCCTGCCTTGTCCTCGGGCACCGAAAAGCCGGTATCGGTCATGCCAAGCGGATCGAAGATCCGTGACTTGAGAAAACCGCCCAGCGTCTGGCCGCTGATCACCTCGATCAAGTGCCCCAGAACATCGGTCGACAACCCATAGAACCACCGCGCTCCGGGGTGAAAGGCCAACGGAAAAGCCGCCAGCGCCTCGACCGCCTCGGCCATGGTGGCAAAACCGCGGTCAAAATCGAGGCCCGCCGCCGACAGCGCCTGTTCCAATGCGTTTCCATGCGGGTCGCCATAGACGATCCCTGCCTGATGGGTCAGCAGGTCGTGAATGGTGATCTGACGGCGCGCGGGTTCGGTCTCGGTCAGGGCATGCCCCTCGCCTGTCCAGACCTGCGGATCGGCAAAGGCGGGCAGGAAGTCGGCGACTGGCTGATTAAGCTGGAACGCCCCTTCCTCGTACAGCATCAACAGCGCAAGCGAGGTCACCGGCTTGGTCATCGAATAGATGCGCCAGATCGTATCCGGCGCCACCGCCCGCCCGGTCGCCGCGTCGGCAAGGCCGGCCCGTTCGGAAAAGACGACCTGCCCCCGCCGCGCGATCTGCACCGCCAGACCGCTCAGGCGCCCGTCACGCACATGCCCCTCCATCCAGCGCGAAATGCGTCTCAGGCGGTTGGGGTCGACACCATCGATATGGTCCTGCGGCAAGGCCGGTCCTCCTTGATCCTTCGCCACAACTTTGCGGCAGATCATTCCTCGCTTTCAAGCGATGGATAATCGCCCTATAACACTATCAGAGTTATGCATGAGTTGGTCATGAGCACCCGGCGACTTCCCCATCTGACATGGTTGCGTGCCTTCGAAGCATCCGCCCGGCATCTGAGTTTCACCCATGCCGCGCAGGAACTGAACCTGACCCAGGCCGCGATCAGCAAACAGGTCAAGCTGCTGGAGCATTACCTGCGTGAACCCCTGTTTGAGCGCAAACCCCGGAGCCTGGTGCTGACCAAGGTCGGCGCCGCCTATCTGCCAAAGGTCCGCGACGGGTTCGAACGTCTGGCGGCGGGCACCGAAGAGGTATTTGGCCTCAGGCGGTCCGAGGTTCTGACCGTCCGCGCGCCAGTGGGCTATTCGGTCAACTGGATCGCACCCCGGCTTCAGGGCTTTTTCGACCGTCACCCGGAGAGCGAGGTGCGGCTGGTGTCCAGCGTCTGGGGCGACCAGTTCGACAACGAGCGGTTCGACCTCGACATTCAGTACGGCACCGGCAGGTGGCCGGGCTACACGGCCGAACGGCTGACATGGGAGGTGATCAAGCCGGTATGCGCCCCCGCGTTGCTGAACGGGGAACGGGCGCTTCGGCAGCCCGAAGACCTTGTCCATCACCGCCTGTTGCATGTTCTGGGATACGAGGAAGGCTGGGCCGACTGGCTACGCTATGCCCAGACGACCGGGGTGAACTCGGGCCAGGGTCTGCAATTCGATACCTCGCTTCTGGCCTTTGAATTCGCGGCGCGCGAGGGCGGGGTAGCGTTGGCGCGATCCTCGATGCTGGGCATCGAAATAGAACGCGGGCGCCTGGTCACCCCCTTCGAGATCGAGGCCCCCCTGCAAGAGGCGTTCTATCTGATCTCGCCCGAGACAGGCCGCGACCATCCGGATGCGCGCAAGTTCAGCGACTGGCTTGTCGAGACTGCGGCGAACGACCCCGAGAACCGGAGGATCCGGACAACCTATCGCACTTGAGGCGTGGCGCTCTATCGGGCTCAGTCGAGTACCACGATGCCGGAGTGTTTCTGCTTGTGCTCGGGTTCGACATGGATGGTGATCTTGGCGCCCTCCACGGCCACTTTCAGCGCCGCTTCGACGCGGTCGCAAATCTCATGCGCGTCAAACACCGTGGTCTCGCCCGGGACCACAAGGTGAAAGTCGATAAAGGTGGCCTGCCCCGCGTGCCGCGTTCTGAGATCATGCGCCTCGACCGCGCCGCCCGCCTCCCTCGAGATGATGTCGCGCACCTTAGCCAGCGTATCCTCTGACACCGCTTCGTCCATCAACCCGCTGAGCGACTGGCGCACCAGGTGAAAGCCGGACCAGAGGATATTGACCGCGACCAAGGCCGCCATCAGCGGATCAAGCAGCCACCAGCCGGTGACGATGGCCAGCAATATCCCCAGCGCCACCCCGGCCGAGGTGATCACATCGGTAAAGAGATGCTTGCCATCCGCCACCAGCGCCGGAGAGCGGGCGGCGCGACCACGCCGCACCAGAACCCAGGCCCAGATCGCATTGATCACCGTGGCAGCGCCGTTGACCAGCAGCCCCTCGATCGGCAGGTCCATCGCCCGGGGGGCCAGAAACCCCGTATAGGCCTCGCGCAGGATGAGCAGCGCGGCGACGATGATCATGACCCCCTCAAGCACGGCGCTGAAGAACTCGGCCTTGTGGTGCCCGTAGGGGTGAGACGCATCCGCCGGTCGTGCTGCGATACGGATGGCAATGAGCGCTGCGATGGCCGTTGCCACGTTGACGGTGCTTTCAAGCGCATCCGCAAGCAGCGCGACAGAACCCGTGAGCCACCAAGCAAGCGTTTTGATGCCCAGAACAAGGGCACCGACGAAGATGCTGGCAATGGCGATCCGGATGGTCGCGGACATCGATTCCCTCCAATGCGGCAGGTGGACTGAGTAGCCCCGTCAGCGGCAACGGGCAAGCGATGCCTCGCTCCGCGACCAACTCGGTCTTGCAACGAGGGCAGAGCCTCGGCTGGACGACGTTCTCCGTGGCCCTGCCCCCCTGCGTTGCGCCGCGACAGGATCACCGAAATGACAAAGGCGATGGCCGTGATGGCACTGAGCGTTTCCCAAAAGGAGGCCAGCAGCGAGATCGACAGCGCGATGACCCCGCTTTTGAAGAAACTCGGCAGCCATCCACCGATCTGAGCCAGCCGCGCCTCGGGGCAGTTCATACCGGTACCCGATTCGGGCATGGATTCGGCCAAAGGCTGGAACAGCCATGGGGGTGACCGGGGCTTGTGGGCATTTGCAAGTCGCGCCTTTGGCAACAGTGGCGGTACCGGGCAGCACAGCCTCTTGGCTCGTGCAACTTTCCTCAAAGTTCTTTCGGTTTGCTGGCTGGACCCTCCGAAAAGCTGGCGAATATTCGTCATAGCTGATGTGTTGCCGTCGAAAAAAATTTATAAGATGCAAAGGAGAGTAACCTTAGGAAATATCATGCAACTCGACTTGTTGCCCCCTCAGGACAGAGGCCAGCTCCATTCGGTTTTCGTGGTGGTGCCGCGGTTCAACCTGACGACCCTGATCACGATGATCGAAACCATGCGGATCGGGAATTACCTGTCTTCCGAGCGGCTGTTCTCATGGGAAGTCACCTCGTTCGATGGGCTGAAACTGGGCGCCAGCAATGGCGTGCGGGTGCATCTGGACGTCGAGCCAGACCAGACCGCACCGGCCGACCAGGTCTTTGTGCTGGCCAGCTGGGGGGGCGAGCATTACCAGAACAAGGCGCTGGCCTCGTGGCTGCGCAAGCGCGCGCGGCGGGGCGAGCGCATCTGCGCGGTCGAGCTTGGCTGCTATCTGGTCGCCCGTGCCGGCCTGATGGATGGCAAGGAAGCCACGACCCATTGGTCCTGGATCAACGGTTTCCAAGAGAAGTTCGACCAGATTTCCGTGGTCGAACAGCTGTTTACCATCGACGGGCGGATCCTGACCTGTGCCGGTGGCATGGCGGGTGTCGACCTGATGCTGCGGCTGATAGAGCAGTCGCACGGGGCCAGTTTCTCGGGCGAGATTGCCGACCAGATGCTGCACAACCCGATCCGCAAGGGGTCCTCCTCGCAGCGCCGGACCATGGGGCGCGGGACGGAATCGATCCTGCCGCTGGTGCGGCAGGCGATGACCCTGATCGAACGCAACATCGAAGAGCCGCTGACCGTGCCCCAGATCGCCGCCGCGCTGGACGTGTCACAACGCCAGCTGGAGCGGCAGTTCAAGAAACACGTGGGCTGTACCGTGGTCCAGTTCGGCCTGCTGCGCCGGTTGCAGAACGCACGCGTCCTGCTGATCGCGACCGAACTCAGTGTGCGCGAGATCGCCACCGCCTCGGGCTTCAACACGCTGTCGCATTTCTCGTATTCGTTCAGCAAGTTCTTCGGGCGCAGGCCGTCGGAATATCGCGAGGCCTGGCCGTCGAACGAGACCGCGCCGACATGGCCGGGCACCCTGTCGGATTTCCTGCACGCGCTCAATTCGGGGGACAAGCGCTCTAAAGCGCCGCTCGCGCCTCCCGAAGGGCGTTGAGCACGGCGACGATCTCGCGGTCACGCTGCGCCGCCATGTCGGCAAAATGCCGGTCACCGGCGACGGCATTGCAGCCATCGACCATGCGGTCGCGCAATTCTTGCGTCAGCTCGGGCGCCTGAAGCCGGGTCCAGGGCAGTTTCAGCGCCGGGCCGAACTGATCCAGATTGGTGGCCATGCCGCCCGCGCCACAGGCGACGTGAAACGCCATGCATTGCCCCTGGCTGACCATGCGCGGCGCCGGGCCGTTCATCAGTGCGATGTCGATATCCTCGGGCGTGGCCTCGCCATTGGCGACCATGTGCAGCGCCTCGCGCCACAGCGCCTCTTGCAGACGTGTCGCGACAAAGCCGGGGATCTCCTTTTTCATCATCAACGGCGCCTTGCCCGCGATCCGATAGAATTCGCCGGCCCATTCCACCGCCGCCGGGTCGGTTTTCTCTCCGCCCACGATCTCGACCAGCGGCAGCAGATAGGGCGGGTTGAACGGATGCCCGATCACCGTGCGTCCGGGCGTTTCGCATTGGGCCTGGATGTCGGTCATCATCAGCCCCGAGGTCGAGGAGCCGATCACCACAGTCTCGGGCACGATCCGCCCCAGTCGGTGATAAAGCGCCTGTTTCATCGCCAGATTTTCGGGCGCGCTTTCCTGGATGAACCCCGCCCCCTCGACCGCCGCGTCAAGGTCATGAACGACGCGCAGCCGGTCCAGCGACGCGCCCGGAGCAAGCCCCAATGCAGTCAGGCTGATCCAGGCGGTATCGAGGATGGTGCGAAACGCCCCCTCCTCGGCCGGGTCGTGCAGATAGCTGGTGACGTCATAACCCCGCGCCAGGAAATGCGCGGCCCAGCCGCCGCCGATGGGGCCGCCGCCGATACTGGCGACACGGGTGATGGAGGTGGGATCGGGATACATCATTCGCCCTTGAACCTGGGTTCGCGTTTCTCGACAAAGGCGGCCACGCCTTCGGCAGCATCGTCGGATTTCAGCATCTTGCGATAGGTCGGCATCGGGTCGGTGCGCATCTTGTGGAACGCCTGTTCCAGCGGCACGCATTCGATCTCGCGCTGAACCTCTTTCACCGATTGCATGGCCAAGGGCGCCGACCAGGCGATCGAGGCCGCCCATTCGCGCGCCGCATCCATCAGTTGCTCCTTGGGCACCACCTTGTTGACCAGACCGTAATGGGCGGCCTCGGTCGCCGACATGCGGCGGCCCAGCAGGAACATCTCCATCGCGATGTTATGCGGAATGCGCCGGGGCAGACGTTGCAGCGCGCCCGCATCCGGCACGATGCCCAGCGGCATTTCCGGCAGGCCGAATTCCACGTGATCGGCGGCGATCAGCAGGTCGCAGGCCATCGCCATCTCGAACCCGCCGCCGATGGCCAACCCGTTGATCGCGGCAATGACCGGCTTGTTCAGCGACCAGTTTTCGGTCAGGCCGGTAAAGCCACCGAACCCGTAGTCGTCGCTCTCCCACCAGTTATCAAGCTGCATCTCGCCCGCGTTCAGCGCCTTCAGATCCCAGCCCGCGCTGAAGATCTTGTCGCCGCCACCGGTCAGGATCGCGCAGCGCAACTCCTTGTCCTCGTGCAGTTCCTGAAACGCCGCCGCCAGTGCCTGGCTAGTCGGCACGTCGATGGCGTTGACCTTGCCACGCGACAGCGTGACCTCAAGGACATGGCCTTCACGGCGGGTGCTGACACCTTCGCTCATCGGGGTCTCCTCCATCACCGGAATTCCGGCATGACTTCATTGCAGAACATCCTGAGCGAGCGCTTCTGCGCGTCATGATCCAGCCCCATCGACGCGTAATAGATGAACTCGTTCACACCCAGGTCCTCGTACCGTTTCAGCTTGGCAATAGCGGTTTCGGGCGAGCCGAACATCAGGTTCTCTTCCAGCATCTCGGGATCGTATTGCTCGCGGCCCGCGATCTGGTCCAGCGGCAGCGCGGCGGGGAAGCCGTTGACCACATCACCGGCATTGCGGAACAGGTTCTCGAATTGCGACAGCAACCGCCGGATCGCGTCCAGCGCCTGTTGGCGGTCGGCGGCATTGTCATAGATGCAGGCATGGCGCATCAGCGCGAAACGGGGCGACCAGCCGTTATCGGCCTTGGCGATGGCCTCGTCCAACTGCTTTTTGTACAGTTCCGCCTCGGCAAAGGGCCGGGTCAAGGGCCAGCAGTTGATATGACAGCGGTTGCGCACCGCATAGTCATAGGTGATGGGCGAACGTGCGGCGACCCAGACCGGCATGTCGGCCTGTACCGGCTTGGGCACCGAGGTCGAGGTCGGGAACTGCCAGTACTCGCCGTCATGGGCATAATCGCCCTGCCACAGCGCGCGTACCGCCGGCAGCATTTCCTGCATGTAGCGCCAGGCATCGGATTGCTTGAGACCCGGTTTCATCCGGTCGAACTCGCGCTGATAGGCGCCCGAGCCGATGCCGAATTCCAGCCGCCCGCCGCTGATCAGGTCAAGAAACGCGGCCTCGCCCGCGAGGTTGATGGGGTGCCAATAGGCCGCCGTGGCGACCGCGGTGCCCAGCCGGATATTGCTGGTCTCTCCGGCCCACCAGGTCAGGATCTGGAACGGGTTCGGCGCGATCGTCATCTCGATGGCGTGATGTTCTGCGGCCCAGACGATGTCGAAACCGCCCTCTTCGGCCATTTGCACCATTTCAAGCGTGTGGCGCGCGACGTCGTTCATGTCGAGACTGTCGTCGATCCGTTCCAGGTTGATGGCAAGTTGGAATTTCATTGTCCGTGTTCCTTTCCGGGCTCTCGCTCAGCGCATGACAAAGGGGTTGGCCATGGGTTCGTCGGATGTGTTCATCCAGACCGTCTTGGGCCGGGTGTAATCGTAGATCGCCTGAAACCCGCTTTCGCGGCCATAACCGGATCCCTTGATGCCGCCAAATTCGGCAATGGGAGAGACCACGCGATAGGTGTTGACCCAGACGATGCCCGCGCGCACCGCGCCCGCCATCCTGAGCGAGCGGGCGCTGTCACGGGTGAATATTCCCGCCGCCAACCCGTGTTCAGAGTCATTGGCCAGCGCCAGAACCTCTTCTTCGGTGCGGAAACGCTGGACGCTCAGGACCGGGCCGAACAGTTCGGTATCGACGATGCGCAGGTCCTGGCGCGGGCAGTCGATGATCGTAGGTTCGTAGTAGAGACCGTCCAGCCCCTCGGGCTGCTTGCCGCCGGTCAGCACGGTGCCGCCCTCGGATTGCGCATGGGCGACCTCGCGCTGGATATGCTTCAGTTGCCCGGTGGTGCAGAGCGGCCCCATCTGGGTCTCGTCGGCCAGCGGGTCGCCGATCACGATGGCGCGGGCCTGTGCCACCATCCGGTCGAGGAACTCATCGGCGATATCCTCGTGCAAATAGAGCCGGGATCCGGCGACACAGCTTTGCCCGGTTGCACCGAAGATGCCCGCAATCGAGGCGTTGACCGCGCTTTCGATATTGGCGTCCTCAAAGACGATAAAGGGCGATTTGCCCCCCAGTTCCAGCGAGACCTCGGCAAAGTTGCGCTTGGCGTTTTCCAGCACGTGGCGCGCGGCATTCGGCCCGCCGGTGAAGGAAACCCGCGCCACCAGAGGATGCCCGGTCAGCGCCCGCCCGCAGGGTTCGCCGTGGCCGGTGACAATGTTCACGACACCCGGCGGGAAACCGGCCTCTTCGATCAGCTTGCCGAATTCCAGCATCGCGGCACTGGCATGTTCAGAGGCTTTCAGAACAACCGTATTGCCTGCGGCCAGGGCCGGGCCGATCTTGACAGCGACCAGGAACAGCTGGCTGTTCCACGGCACCACCGCGGCCACCACGCCCAGCGGTTCGCGCTTGGTAAAGACGAACATGTCCGGCTTGTCGATCGGCAGCGTTTCACCGCTGACCTTGTCGGCGCAGCCTGCGAAGAAGTGAAAGAATTCGGCGATGTACTTCGCCTGCCAGCGGGTTTCCTTGAGCATCTTGCCGGTATCCACCGACTCGATCCGGCCCAGTTCCTCGGACCGGTCGGCCAGCAGATCGCCCAACCGCCGCAGATGCTTGCCGCGCTCGGTCGGTGTCATCCGGGCCCATGGCCCCGAGGTAAAGGCGCGATGCGCCGCCTCGACCGCCCGGTTCACATCCGCCTCGGTGGCCTCGGGAACCCGGCACCACACCTTGCCGTCGGCGGGGTTGGTGCTGTCGAACAGCGCCCCGTCCGAGGCATCGACCCAAGCGCCGTCGATCAGCATCCGATAGCTCTGGATATCGGCCATCTCGGTCCTCCCTTTTTGTCTCTCGTCTCATACAAAGCGGCGAATCGGCGATGAGTTGTGCGAAAAATCGGCATCCATGTGTCGAAAATTCTTAAGTTGAGGATTGGGGATCAGGGCAGGCTGGCCGCAAAAGGAGATGCGAACGTGACCAGCAGCAAGAAACAGGTGATTGGCGGCCCCCTTGAAATAGGCGGCAGGGTTCTGTCGCTTTCCCGCGCCATCCGGGCCGGCGATTTTGTCTTTCTGACCGGCCAGGTCCCGATGCGGGACGGTGTCCCGCTGACCACCGGCTCGGTCGAGGAACAGACCCGCGCCGTGCTGGACGACATTACCGCCACGCTCGCCCTCGCTGGCTGTACCCGCGACGATGTGGTCAAGGCGATGGTCTGGCTGCGCGACCGCAGCGATTTCCCCGGCTTCAACGCGGTCTATGGCGAGTATTTCCCGCACGATCCGCCGACCCGCTCGGCCGTGGTCAGCGATCTGCTGGTCGATGTCCGGGTCGAGGTCGAGGTGATGGCGTACAAGCCGCTGGAGGGAGAGGGCTGATGCCGGTAGCACCTGACGGCAGCACCTATGAGATTACCGGCCCAGCGGATGCGCCCTGCGTGGTGCTGATCCATGGTCTGGGGCTGAACCGGGCCTGCTGGCAATGGACCGGTCCGGCGCTGGCCGATGGCTATCGCGTGCTCAGCTATGACCTGTATGGTCACGGCGAGTCGGCGGTTCCGCCCGAGACGCCCAGCCTGTCGCTCTTTTCGCGGCAATTGCAGGGCCTGCTTGATCACTGTGGTATCGCGGATGCGGTCATTGTCGGCTTTTCTCTGGGAGGCATGATCGCGCGCCGTTTCGCGCAGGACTGCCCAGACCGCGCGCGCGCGCTGGTCATCCTGCATTCGCCGCATCAACGCAGCGCCGAGGCGCAGGCCGCGATCCTGGCACGGGTCGAACAGGCCCGCGATCAGGGCCCGCAATCTACCGTCGAGGCAGCGCTGGAGCGCTGGTTCACCGAAGGTTTCCGCGCTGCCAACCCTGCGATGATGGACACCGTGCGCGGCTGGGTCACGGCAAACCGCAAAGAGGTCTATCACCGGATCTACCGGGTTCTGGCCGAGGGGATCGACGAGATCACCGCCCCTGTCCCGCCGCTCACCTGCCCGGCGCTGGTGATCACCGGGGACGAGGATTATGGCAACGGCCCCGAGATGACCCGCGCCATCGCCGCCGAGATCGCGGGTGCGCAGGCGCTGATCCTGCCGGGACTGCGCCACATGGCACTGGCCGAGGACCCGGACGCCGTCAACACCCCGCTGCGCCGGTTTCTGGATAGCCTGCCAAAGGGGGCGACCGGATGAGCAGCACTCTCCTCAAGGGGATACGCGTGCTGGATCTCAGCCGCATGCTGTCCGGCCCCTATTGCAGCATGTTCCTGGCCGATCACGGCGCCGAGGTCATCAAGATCGAGGGCGGCAGCGGCGACACCAGCCGCAACAACGGCCCCTATCGCGCCGACGATCCGGGCCATGACTGGGCGGGCTATTTCGTCAGCCTGAACCGGGGCAAGAAAAGCATCCGGCTGGACCTGAAATCGCCCGAGGGCAAGGCCGCCTTTCGCAGGCTGGCGGCAACAGCTGATGTTGTGCTGGAGAACTTCCGGCCCGGCGTGATGGACCGGCTCGAGCTGTCCTATGAATCGCTCACCGAGGCCAATCCCCGGCTGGTCTACGCCGCCATTCGCGGCTTTGGCGACCCGCGCACCGGGGCCAGCCCCTATGCCGACTGGCCCTCCTATGACGTGGTGGCGCAGGCGATGGGCGGGCTGATGGCGATGACCGGCCCCGATGCCAACACGCCCACCAAGGTCGGCCCCGGCATCGGCGACATCTTTGCCGGCATGATGATGTCCTTTGGCATTCTCGCCGCCCTGCGCGAGGCCGAGGCGACCGGCAAGGGGCGGTTCGTCGACGTCGCCATGTATGACGCGATGATCTCGATGTGCGAGCGGATGGTCTATCTGCATGACATGACCGGACAGGTAGCCGGCCCCGAGGGCAACGGCCATCCGCTGCTGGCGCCCTTTGGCCTGTTTCCCGCCGCCGATGGTCAGGTGGCACTGGGCATTGTCGATGACAGTTTCTGGCAAAAGCTGACCGCGATCATGAACCGGCCCGACCTGGGCAGCGATGCGCGGTTTTCCACCCGTGCGGGGCGGTCCGCCCATGCGGACGAGATCAACGCGATCGTCTCGGGCTGGACCGCCACCCGCAGCAAGGCGGACCTGACCGGCCTGCTGGGTGGTCAGGTTCCCTTTGGCCCGCTCAACACGGTGGCCGATATCACCGCCGATCCGCATGTCGCGGCGCGGCAGATGCTGGCGCATATTCCCCATCCCGAACCCGGCCATGCCCCCTGGACCGTGGCCGCCAATCCGCTGCGCTTTGCCGGGCAGGCGGCGCCTCCCCTGCCTGCCCCGCCCCGGCTGGGCGAGCATGACGCGATGCTCGACACGCTGGCAGAAAGCGCGCCGCTCGACGACGAGGCCCGGCGCGACCTGCGCCGCGCCTTCGGGCAGTTCGCCACCGGGGTGACGGTACTCACCACCCGGCAAGAGGATGGAACGCCCCGCGGCTTTACCGCCAATTCGTTCACCTCGGTCTCACTCGACCCGCCGCTGCTGCTGGTCTGCCTCGCCAAGACCGCGCATAGCTGCGATGTCTTTGCCCAGGCGCCGCATTTCGCTGTGAACATCCTGTCGGATGCGCAGAAAGAGATCTCGGGCCTGTTCGCCTCGCGCTCGACCGAAAAATTCGCCGGCCCCCATTGGCATCCAGGCCCGCAAGATCTGCCGCTGATCAACGGGGCGCTGGCGACATTTGCCTGCGCCCGTCACAAGCTGGTCGATGCCGGCGATCACATGATCCTGATCGGGCGCGTCCTGAACCACGCGGTGACCGAGGGCAAACCGCTTGGGTTTCACAACGGCGCCTATTTCGACCTCGGGTTGGAAAACCGGCTGGCCGACGCGGCGACCAAGGACACAAACGGGGTCATCGCCGCCGTTCTGGCCGAAGGTGAGCGGATCCTGCTGGAAGAGACACCAGACGGCACGCTGACGGTTCCCAAGTCACCCGCGCGCGACAACACGGTCGCGGGCTTTGTGCGGCACATGGACAGTCGCGGCCTGACCGCCCGGCTCGACCACCTTTATGCCGTGTTCCAGAACAGCCAGACCGGCGCGCATTCGATCGTCTATCACGGCACGGTCAGCGGCGCCGCGCCCGAGGGCATGCGCTATCACGACCTTGCCGCGCTGCCGCTGGATCAGGTCGCCAACGATACCGAACGCTCGATGCTGGCGCGCTATCAACGCGAATACCGCCATGGCAGTTTCGGGATTTACCACGGCACCGAACGCAGCGGCATCGTCCATTCCATTGCCGATCACACCGAATACACCGTTTGACAGGAGACCCCCAATGCTTCCGGAACTGAGAAAAGTCGTCACCTTCGACGAGGATATCCACACCGAGGGCGGCCGCGCCGCCGACCCGGTCCTGCGTATGATCGGGGTCGCGGCGGTGGTGGCCAACCCCTGGGCCGGGCGCGGTTTCGTCGAGGATCTCTCGCCCGAGATCCGCCGCATGGCGCCGGTTCTGGGCAAGCTGCTGACCGACCGCCTGATCGCGCTGGCCGGATCGGGCGACGCGATCGAGGCCTATGGCAAGGCCTGCATCTCGGGCACCAATTGCGAGGTCGAACACGCCTCGGCGCTGATCCATACGCTGCAATTCGGCAATTTCTATCGCGAGGCGGTGGGCGCCAAAAGCTATCTGGGCTTTACCAACACGCGCGGCCCCGCCAACACCCAGATCCAGATCCCGCTGATGGACAAGCACGATACCGGCCGCCGCTCGCATTACCTGACGGTGCAGTTCTCAATCTATGACGCGCCCGCCTGTGACGAATTGGTGGTCGCGCTGGGCGCCGCGACACGCGGGCGGCCGCATCACCGTATCGGCGACCGCTATTCCGATCTGGCCGCGCTGGGCCGCGACGTGCAGGACCCCGCCGGCGTCGGCAAGGACGGCTAGGACCAGACCCGCTCCTCCCGAGGCACTGCCGGGAGGAGCGGGCGCGACGGCCTCAGGGCGTCACGATTGCGAAATTCGGGTCGAACGCATCCAGCGCTCCGAAAAGGGCGCCGAGTTTCGTGGCATCGCCCTGCATCGACAGAATGCCTTGTCCGATCAGGTCCTCGACCCCGGCGATCTGCCCCAGCAGTTGAAAGAACGCCGCCTCGGTCAGGGTCAGGACCAGGTCCGCCGTGCCGTCGTGATAGGTGGTGTTGGCAAGCACGCCGTTCTGCGCGGCCAGAAGATGGCTCTGGCCGCTGTCCGAGAAGTTCAACAGAACGGTAAAATCGCCCGTCACCTTGGCCGCATTGAACTTCACGCCCAGGAAATCGAGCGCCATCCCCACCCCCATGTTGAACAGCACATCCGGGTTCGAGGTATTGACGGTCGAAGGGCGGATGCCCTCGCGCAACTCCTGCGCCCCCAGCAGGAAGATGTTGCGCCATGTTCCGGCCTCGGCCTGATACCCCATCTGTTCCAGCGTATCGGCCTGAAGCTTGAGCGCCGCCGCGTTCTGCGGTTCGGCAAAGACCAGCTTGTTCAGGATCTCGGCTGCCCAGCGATAGTCGCCTTCGTCATAGGCCCGCTGCCCTTCGGCCAGCACCGCATCAGCGCCGCCCATGGCGCGCACCAGCCGCGTGGCGCTTTCTGCGGGCGGCAGGCAATCATAGGTCGACGGATTGCCGTCCCACCAGCCCAGATAGAACTGATAGACCGCCTTGATGTTGTGTTTCAGCGTGCCGTAATAACCACGACAGGCAAAATCGTGCCGCAACCCCTCGGGCAGTTCCACCATGTCCGGGATCTCGTGGATCGTATGGCCGTGATTGGCCAGCCGCAGCGTCTCGTCATGGATGAAGCGATAGAGATCGCGCTGCCGGGTCAGGAAACCCCGAATGCGCTCGGTGCCCCATTGCGGCCAGTGATGCGAGGCAAAGATCAGGTCGGTCCGCTCGGCAAAAAGCGCGATGGATTCGTCGATATACTTGGCCCAACCCAGGGTATTGCGGATCTCGGCGCCGCGCGGGGTCAGGATGTTGTGCATGTTATGCGTGGTGACCTCGGATGCACAAAGCGCCCGGAACTGAGGGAAATAGAACATGAACTCCGAGGGCGCTTCGGAGCCGTTGGCCATCTGGAATTCGATCTCGACCCCGTCCACGATACGGGTTTCCCCGGTCCGGTACACCGTGTCGGTCGGCGGGATCAGGCTGATCGAACCGGCCCCGGCCGCCGGACCCAGACCACAGCCGGCATGGCCCCGGGGGCCCGCGTCCAACCCCATGCCGAACTGGTACTGCGCCCGCCGGTTCATCGCGTTGCCCGCCAGCACGTTTTCGGAGATCGCGTATTCCATGAACCCGTCGGGCGCGATGATCGGCACCTTGCCCGCCGCCACATCCGCCTGATCGACAACACCGCGCACGCCACCGAAATGGTCGGCATGCGAATGGGTATAGATCACCGCCACCACCGGACGTTCGCCCAGATGCCGGTTTGCCAGCGCCAGCGAGGCGCGCGCGGTTTCCACGGTCAACAGCGGGTCGATAACGATCCAGCCGGTGTCACCCGCGATCAGCGTCATGTTCGAGATGTCGGCATTGCGTATCTGATGGATACGCGGATGGATGGTGAAAAGCCCGTGAATGGCGTTCAACTGACCCTGCCGCCAAAGGCTGGGGTTCACGGTATCGGGCGCCGCGCCCTGCATGAACGCATAGCGATTCAGGTCAAAAACGGTCTTGCCCTCGGCCCCGGTGATTGCATCCTCTTCAAAGGTCGCGACAAAGCCGCGACTGGCATCCTCGAAATCCTGCCGGTCGCCAAAGTTCAGCAGGTCCAGCACCGCCCGGTTGGCGGCGGCGGTATGGTCGGTTGCGGGGTTCTTGCACATTGGAAACCTCCTGGGCGGGATCGGCGATGCGGCGAGAGGCTCAGGCGGCGCTCAGGGCGCAGCCTTCGATGGTGATGCGGTGCATGTAGCGGCGGTAGCCGTGATAATCGTTGATCGCCTTGTGCCAGGTCGACCGGTTGTCCCACATGGTCAGATCGCCCTCGCGCCAGCGCACGCGGCACTGGAACTCGGGCTGTTGGCAATGCTGGTAGATACCGTTCAGGATCGCGTCGGATTCGGTGGGGGACATCCCGTCGATACGGGTGGTGAACTGCGGATTCACAAACAGGCACGGGCGCCCGGACAGCGGATGCCGGATCACCATCGGGTGTTTCACATCCGGCTCGGGCATGGCGTTTTCGTTCAGCCGCCCCTCTTCGCGCGCCTTCTTGGCCGCCGGGCTGTTGACGAAGACATGATAGGTGCCGTGCCAGGCCTCGAGCCCCTCCAGCATTTTCTTGAACCGGTCCGACAGGGCGTCATAGGCGGCCGCCATCGAGCTGAAGGCGGTGTCACCGCCCACCGGCGGCATCTCCTTGGCGCTCAGGATCGAACCCAGCGCCGGTTCGGCATCATAGGAATGGTCGGTATGCCAGACCTCGCCGATCGCGCCTGTCTGGTCCTTTTCCTTCAGAACGATTGCGATGTTCGGATGGGTATCCAGCGGCGTGAAGAACCGGTTGATGTTGATCTTGCCAATCGCCTCGGCAAAGGCGATGTGCTCTTCCGGCTCGAGATGCTGATCGCGGATCGACAGGACCGAGTATTTGGCAAAGGCGTCCTTGATCCGGGCGACATGTTCGGGGTTGCGCACATCCGCGCTGTAGATGTCGGCGCCCAGCGCGGTGGTCATGGGTATGATTTCCATTGCCTTCTCCTTGCTTGTCTGTGGTGCCCGGTCCTCGGGCGTTTGAGGTGTCATTCGGATGGTTGCGTCATCAGCACGCCGCGCCGACCGACCTGCCTGTTCTCGGGGTCGATCAAGGCGCCGGGGTTGAGGATGCCCGCAGGGTCGAAGCGGCTTTTCATCGCGGCAATCGCGGCGCGCATCAGGGCCGGGCTTTGGGCCTCATAGCCACTACGGTGATCACGGCCCACCGCGTGGTGATGGGTGACCGTGCCACCATGCGTGGTGACGGCGGTATTCGCGGCCTGTTTGATACGGCGCCAGGCCTCCAAGGCTCCGGTCATGTCGCCGGGCGCGCCGCCATCGCAGTAGAAGGTGAAATAGGGCGCCGGGCCATCGGGGTATACATGGGTAAAGCGGCAACTCAGCCGCCCGGGTTTGCCTGTCGCCCGTTTGATCGCCCTGCCGACATCGGCCATGACATTGCGATAGAAATCCTCGAACCGGTCCCAGGTGATCGCGGATTCGAACGTGTCGACAATGACCCCCAGCCGGGTCAGACGGTCGCGGTAATAGGGCATGCGGATAAAGGACTCGCGCCAGGCGCCCGCCGCGCCCTTGCGGTGTTCGTCGCCGCCCCTGAGCGAGGCCGCCACCGTCTCGGCATCCCAGCGCCCGCCATGATCGGCCATCAGCTCCAGTGCCCGCTCCATCCACGGGTCCAGCGCATGATCCGCGCTCTCAAACCCCAGGACCAGCGTCGCGCTCTTGCCGTCGCCGATGCCATAGGCCGCAACCTCGGCCTCGTCGAGCAAGCGGCAGTTCGTCGGATAGAGCCCTGATTGAGACAGCGCGCGCACGGCCTTGGCGGCGCTGAAGAAACTGTCGAACCGCACCGAAGCCGAGGCGCGGAACCGCGGGCGGTCCTGCAAGCGCATCCAGGCCTCGGTGATGAGCCCCAGATTCCCTTCGGACCCCAATACCATACGGTCGCCGGATATCCCGGCCCCCGAGCCGGGCAGGCGCCGGGTCTCCATGATGCCCGCTGGTGTGACCATCCGGGTCGCCTCGACCAGATCATCGATATGGGTCATCAGCGTGGCATAATGCCCGCCCGCACGGGTGGCGATCCATCCGCCCAAGGTCGAGAATTCAAAGCTTTGCGGAAAGAACCGCAGCGTCAGACCATGTGGGCGCAGCTGCTCTTCCAGTGCCGGACCATGGATCCCGGCCTGAATGCGCGCGGCGCGGCTCAGGCTGTCGACCTCGAGGACGCGGTCGAAATTCTGCATGTCCACGCAAACCGTGCCGCGATAGGCTGGCCCGACATCGGGCTCGACCCCGCCGCAAACGCTCGACCCGCCGCCATAGGGGATGACCGCGATGTCATTCGCGCCGGCCCAGTCGAGAAGCGCCGCGATCTGGTCTTCGGTCTTTGGGAATGCGACCAGATCGACCGGTTCCGGCACATGGCGCATCACCATGCGGATATTGTCGGCAGTGCTTTTGCCATAGGAATGCGACAGCCGGTCATGGGCGCCGTCGGACATGATTTCGGCAAGGCTTGCCGGAGGTGTCACGCGCGGCGCCCGTAGCTTGAAATCCGCGAGCTTGGGTTCCGGCGCGATGGCAGCGGGGTCGCGTCCGAATGCGCGCGCTATACCGTCGATCAGCGCGGTCTCGGGTTGGGTCAGGGCAAAATCCGCCCGACCCCAGCCCCAGAACGAGCGCTCCTTGTTCGCAGGGATTTTGGGCATCGCGCTTTCTCCTATGGCGAGACGAAATAGAGTGAAAGCTGGGGCGCAAAGGTGACCAGCATCAACACCGCGAACATGATCGCGATGAACGGCAGCACGGCATGGCAGATATCCCAGAACCGCTCGCGAAAGGCGGTCATCGCCACCAGCACATTCAGCCCGACAGGTGGCGTCAGCAGCCCGATTTCCAGGTTGATCACCATGATGATCCCGAAATGCACCGGGTTGATGCCAAAGCTTTGCGCGGCAGCAAACAGGATCGGCCCGAGCAGCAGGATGGCCGAGACCACATCGATCAGGCAGCCGATCACGATAAGCGCGGCATTGACCGCCAAAAGGAAGGCGATTTTCGAGCTGACCGCCCCTTGCAGCCACTGGGCGAAATCCTGCGGGATGCCCTCGATCGCAAGGATGGTCTTGATCGACAGCGCCACCGCCACGATGGGAAACAGCGTGCCCAGCATCTGGGCGGTTTGCAGGCCCACCGCAAAGAAATCCCTTGGCCCCAGTTCGCGGTGCACAAGCAATTCGACCAGCATCGCATAGCCGACCGACACCGCCGCTGCCTCGGTGGGCGAGAAATAGCCCGAATAGATGCCCCCCAACAGGATCACCGGCAGCATCAGCGACCATATGCCGTTGCGAAGCGCCGCCATCAGGCGGGACAGGGAAAACCGGGTCCGGGGGACGTGGCGGTTGCTGACCAGACTGTAAATGCCCAGTGCCACGGTCAGCAGGATGCCGGGGATGATCCCGGCCAGGAACAGATCGACAATCGAGGTTTCCGTGATGATCCCATAGATGATCAGCGGGATCGAGGGCGGGATGATAATCCCCAGCGTCCCAGCCGAGGTGACGGACCCAAGCGCGAATTTTCGGGTATAACCCGCCTCCTTGAGGGCCGGATACATCACCGCCCCCACCGCCAACAGCGTCGCGGGCGACGATCCAGAAATGGCAGAGAACAGCGCGCAGCTGAGGATCGTGGCAAAGCCCAGCCCGCCCGGCATCCACTCGGTCGCGGCGCGCACGATCTCGATCAGCCGTTCGGCTATCGAGCCACGCGACATCAGGGCGCCCGCGATGATGAACATCGGGATGGCCAGCAGGACGGAATTGTCCATCGCCGTCCAGATGTCCTCGATCAGGTAGACGACCAGCCCGTCGCCCCAGACCAGATGTACATAGGCGGTGGCGGCAAGCAGGATGAGAATGACGCTCTGCCGCAGGATCAGAAGCGCGGCGAACAGGGCAAACAGGCCAAGCACCTCCATATGTCAGCCCTCGCCGGTGTGTTCGGGCTTGGTGCCCGGAACGAGAAAGAAGATCAGATGCCGTAAAGCGGCGGTGCCGAACGCATAGGGAAACACCAGCTGGATGGGCCAGAGCGGGATATGGATCACTTCGGCCTTGTCCTTGAACTGAATGGATTCACTGACAAATTCGATTGCGTACCAGCACAGGCAGCCAAACAGGATCGCCGAGATCAGGTCGCCCAGCCGGTCGACCCAGGGATAGGGCAGCACGCGGTCGGCGAAATTGGCGCGCAGGTGGGCATTGTTGCCCACCGCGATGGTCAGGCCCAGAATACCGGCGACGATGGCACCGAACACGGCCATTTTCTGAGCCCCCCAGATTGCCTGGGACAGGAATTCGCGGGCAAAGACATCCGCCAGGAGCAGCCCGCAGGTCACCGCATAAGCGGTGACCGCGACCATGCCTTCGACCCGCAAGAGCATTGTAAGATAGCGCTGCATCGTGTCAGCCCCAGGTTGCGGCCGGGGTCACGACCCGCAGGCGGCCTTGGCCTGCGCGATCCGGTCGGCGACGGCCTGGGCATCGCCGCCCGCCTCTTCGATGATCGCCGCCAAAACGCCGTCCGCCGCGGCCTTCCACACGGCGCCTTCCTCGGCGCTCAGATGCTTGACCGGCACGCCCGCGCCTTCGAGTTGCCCAAGGAGCGCAGGCTCGGCCCCGAGAATACCTTGTGTCAATTGCGGCCCGGCGGCGGTGAACACACCCAGCCATTGCTTTTCCTGGTCAGAGAGCTTGGCCCAGGTCCGCCCCGATACAGCGACGGTGCCGATCAGGCGTGCGTGATTGGTGACGGTGACATGCGGGGCGACCTTGTGGGTTCCGATCCCGATCCCGAACAGCGTCGGGAACCAGGCCGCATCGACAGTGCCGGTCTGCAAGGCCGGGATCGCGTCCGACGTACCCATAGGAACCCCCTGAACGCCCCAGGCCTTGGCCAGCGCCGCGTCGGCGATCGAGGGGGCGATGCGCATCTTTTTGCCGGCCAGGTCCGCCGGGCTGGAAACAGGCTCCTTGGAGAACAGGACATAGTGGCCGACTTCCATCCAGGTCAGCGGCACCACGCCGGCGCCCTCCATGATGCCGCCCAGCGTATCCGAAAGATGCTCATAGGTGACACAGGTCCCCTGTTCGGGGCTGTCGAACAGATAGGCCGCCGAAGGGATCGCCATTTCCTGGCTCAGCAGGGTCAGCGGCACGTTGGACACAAAGGCGATATCCAACCGCCCCTTGGAGGTTTGGCGCAGCACCGTCTGTTCGTCACCAGCCTGCGCATCCAGCAGCAGCTCGATCTTCAACTCGCCGCCCGAAACCTCTTCGATCTTGGCGGCGACCCCGGTCGCCCATTTGCCCCAGGGCGAGCCGGATGGCGCCACCGAGCCGAGCTTGAGAACCGTTTCCGCAACGGCTGGTGCACTGATGGCCGCCAGACCGCACGCAAGGGCAAGGCCCTTGAGCATGGACTTTTTCATTACTCTCTCCCTGATTGAACGTTTTCGTTCATATTTCGGCTCCCCCCTCCTCCGGGAATCGCCGCCTTACAGGAAGCAAACAAAATTTCTGGACTTTTGTCCAATAAATTCGCTTAATCTTTTTCGAGGAGATGGATCGGACTGGGATTCGCCCTGCGAAGGGTAAGAATGGCAGGGCAATAGGCACGGTCCGATGGGGAGAACCAGGGAGTTGGAAATGAGCTATGATTTCGTGATCGTGGGCGGCGGGTCCGCCGGAGCGACGATCGCATCGCGCCTGAGCGAGGACCCGAGTGTCAAAGTCTGCCTGCTCGAGGCGGGTGGCGGCGGCCGGGACATCCTGATCCGCGCCCCAATGGGCGTGGTGGCGATGCTGCCCGGCTATGGCAAGATCAACAACTGGGCCTTCAAGACGGTACCGCAGCCGGGGCTGAACGGGCGCCAGGGCTATCAGCCGCGCGGCAAGGCGCTGGGCGGGTCGAGCGCGATCAACGCGATGCTCTATGTGCGCGGCCAGAAAGAGGATTACGACAGCTGGGCGGAACTGGGCAACGATGGCTGGGATTGGGACAGCGTCCTGCCCTATTTCAAGAAGGCCGAAAACAACGTGCGCGGCGCCGACGCGGCGCATGGTGACAGCGGGCCGCTCCAGGTCTCGGACCAGAAGGCTCCACGCCCGATCTCCGAGGCATTCATCGAGGCCAGCACCCAGATGCAGATCCGCCGGACCGAGGATTTCAACCGGGGCGACAACAGCGGCGCAGGCTATTGGCAGGCGACCATCCACCACAGCCCCGACAAGAATGGCGAGCGCTGCTCGGCCGCGGCGGCCTATCTGTTCCCGGTGATGGACAAGCGTCCCAACCTGACCGTGATCACCAAGGCGCGCACCACGCGCATCCTGTTCGAAGGCAAGCGCGCCATCGGGGTCGAATACCGGGTCGGCAAGGCGACGCATCGCGCCATGGCGGGCAAGGAAGTGGTCCTGAGTGCTGGTGCCTTCCAGTCACCGCAGATACTGCAATTGTCGGGCGTGGGCCGGCCACAGGACATCACCCCGCACGGGATCGGCATGGTGCACGAGTTGCCGGGCGTCGGCCAGAATCTGCAAGATCACCTCGATTTCATTCTTGGCTACACCACCAAGGATACCGACAATATCGGCATCGGCCTGCGCGCGACCGGAAAGCTGTTCGGCGAGATTCTGAAATGGCGCAGGCACGGCAATTCGATGGTGGCCTCGACCATCACCGAAGCGGGAAGCTTCTTCAAGACCGACCCAAGCCTCGACCGGCCCGACGTGCAGACCCATTTCGTGATCTCGATCGTCGACGATCACGCGCGCAAACTGCACCTGGGTCATGGTTATTCCTGCCATGTCTGCGTGCTGCGCCCCCATTCGCGCGGCGAAGTGTTCCTGCAATCGGGCGACCCGATGACCGATCCCGGTATCGACCCGAAATTCCTCAGCGACGATCGCGACCTGAAAACCCTGATCAAGGGCGCCAAGATGACCCGCGCCGTTCTGGAGGCGCCCGCGATGGCGAAATACAAGCACAAGGAACTGTTCGGGGTGCATGACAACACCACCGACGCCGAGTGGGAACAGCATATCCGCAACCGCGCCGATACGGTCTATCATCCGGTCGGCACCTGCAAGATGGGCATCGACGACATGGCTGTGGTCGATCCGCAGCTCAAGGTGCGCGGGCTCGACGGGTTGCGCGTGGCCGATGCCTCGATCATGCCGCTCCTGGTCTCGGGCAACACCAATGCGCCCTCGATCATGATCGGCGAGAAATGCGCCGACATGATCAAGGCCGAATACAGCGCCGCTGCTGCGGCCGCCGAGTGAACAGAGATTTTGGCCTCGCTTGCAGCGGGGCCCGACCAACAACACAGGGAGATGGCCCATGCTGGGTTCGATGATGCGAAAAGAGCTGCTGATCAGCGATCTGATCGTGCATGCCGGGAAATACCATGCCGATACCGAAATCGTCAGCCGCGAGACCACCGGTGCCTTGCACTCCACCAACTGGGGCGATGTGGCGGTCCGGTCGCGCAAGCTCGCCTCGGCCCTTGGCACGCTGGGCCTGTCGCAGGGCGACCGGGTGGCGACACTGGCCTGGAACAACCACCGTCACCTGAAGATCTGGTTCGCCGTGTCCGGCAGCGGCATGGTCTGCCACACGCTGAACCCGCGCCTTGCACCACAGCAGTTCATCTTTATCTGCAACGATGCCGGCGACAAGGCGATGTTCTTTGACAAGACCTTTATGCCGCTGATCACCGGAACGCGTGACCACCTGAAGACGATCGAGCATTTCATCTTCATGGGGCCGCGCGATGCAGAGGTTCTGGCGGCGATCCCGGACGTGGTCTTCTACGACGAGCTGATCGAACAGGGCGCTGACGACTACGAATGGCCCCAGATCAGCGAGGAGAGCCCATGCTCGCTCTGCTATACCTCCGGTACCACGGGCAATCCCAAGGGCGTGCTCTACAACAATCGCTCGACCATGATCCACACATTCGCGATCTCGCTGCCCGACGGGCTGAGCCTTTCCAGCGAGGAGACCATCCTGCCGGTGGTGCCGATGTTCCACGCCAATGCCTGGGGCATTCCCTATGCCGCCGCGATGACCGGCGCCAAGCTGGTGATGCCGGGGCCGATGCTGGACGGTGACAGCCTGCTGGGGCTGATAGACGACCAGAAGGTGACGCTGGCCCTGGGCGTGCCGACGATCTGGATGATGCTGCTCGCGGCGGCGAAGAAATCAGGCTCCAGGATGGAGACCCTGCGCCGCAACGTGATCGGCGGATCAGCGGCCGCACCGTCGATGATTGCCACCTTCCGCAACGATTATGGCTGCGACACGATCCATGCCTGGGGGATGACCGAGACCTCGCCGCTGGGCACGGCCAACCGACCCAAGGGCAAGCATGCCGATCTGGATGCCGATGCGATGGCTCTGTTGCGTCTGGGTCAGGGCCGCCCGCCCTTTGGCATCGACCTGCGCATCGTCGATGACAAGGGCGCTCCCCTGCCCCATGACGGCAAGGCCGAAGGCGCCCTTCAGGTGCGCGGCCATTGGGTGGTCGATACCTATTTCGGCAAGGAGGCACCGGCAACCACCGGTGACGGCTGGTTCGATACCGGCGATGTCTCGACCATCGACGCCGACGGGTTCATGGTGATCCGCGACCGCACCAAGGACATCATCAAATCGGGTGGCGAGTGGATTTCCTCGGTCGACCTCGAAGGGATCGCGGTGGCGCATCCCGGCGTCGCCATGGCCGCCGCCATCGGCGCGGTCCATCCGAAATGGGACGAGCGCCCGATCGTCATCGCGGTCAAGGCCGAAGGTGCCGACCCGAGCGAAGAAGAGATCCTCGCGCTCTACAAGGGCAAGGTCGCCAGCTGGCAGGTGCCCGACGCGGTGGTGTTCACCGATGCGATCCCGCTCAATGCCACCGGTAAGATGCTCAAGAACCAGCTGCGCGACCAGTTCGCCAATACCCTGATCGAGAGAGGTATCCGGGATGCTTGACGCCGCACAACTGACACTCGACGACCAGGACGCGCTGTTCGATCACTATGACCGTGCTCTGGCAGAGCTGGACGCGAACAAGGACAGATGGGCGCAATTGCCCGTCCCCGACCGGATCCGGCTGTTGTCGGGCATGAAGGACGGGATCATGAAGGTCGCCAAGGGCTGGGCCGACGAGGCCGCCCGCCGCAAGGGTCTGAAACCCGGCACGGCGGTGGCGGGCGAGGAATGGATCGCGGGGCCCTATGCCTGCATGGCAGGCTGCAACGCCTTGATGGCAACGCTGTCGCAGATGCAGGGCAAGGCCTTTGTCGATCACCTGCCCACCCGCGAACTGGTCACCGGGCAACTGGCGGTCAAGGTGCTGCCGCATTCGATCTGGGACAGGTTGCTCCTGTCCGGCGTTTCGGCCGAGGTCTGGATGCAACAGGGCGTGACAGCCGGCAACCTCAAGGAGCACGCCGCCATCGCCTATGACAGGCCGGAGAAACAGAGGCGCGGCAAGGTCGCGCTGGTGCTGGGCGCGGGCAATGTGAACGCGATCACGCCGCTGGACGTGCTGCAAAAGCTGATCCTGGAAAACCAGGTGGTGATCCTGAAGATGAACCCGGTCAACGATTACCTGACCGACTATTACAAGATCGCCATGAAACCCTTTGTCGACGAGGGATATCTGCGCATCGTCAAGGGGGATGCCAAGGGGGGCGCCTATCTGTGCGATCATCCCATCATCGAAGAACTGCATATCACCGGCGCCGAAAGCACCCATGACGCCATCGTCTGGGGCGTGGGCGAGGAAGGTGCAAAGAACCGCAAGGCGGGCACGCCCAGAAACACCAAGCGGTTCACCTCCGAACTGGGTTCGGTCAGCCCCACCATCGTGGTGCCCGGCCCCTGGTCCGCCGCCGATATCCGGTTCCAGGCGGAAAACATCGCGACGATGAAGCTGCACAATTCCGGCCACAACTGCATCGCCTGTCAGGCGCTGGTGATGCCGCGCGGCTGGGACAAGGGCGCGCAGCTGATCCAAGAGGTCAAGCGCGTCGCGGCGGGGTCCACCCGCCCGGCCTGGTATCCCGGCGCCCAGCAACGGCTGGACTCTTTCGCCGAACATGCTGGCAAGGCCGACAAGGTCGACCGCGGCCCGCTTGCCCCGGCGCTTATCGTGGGCGAACTGGGCGCGGACCATTTCAACGCCTCGTGCGAGGTCTTTGCCCCCGCTTTGAGCGTCAAGGAACTGGAGGCCACCGATCCGGCCAGCTATCTCGAAGCGGCCATCGACTATGCCAATGACGACCTTTGGGGCACGCTGGGCTGCCAGATCCTGATCCACCCGAAAACCATCCGCCAGATCGGCCGGAAACGGTTCGAGGAAATCATCGCCAAGCTGCGCTATGGCACCATCGGCATCAACGGCTGGTGCGGGCTGGGTTTCCTGATCACCGCCTGTCCCTGGGGTGCATTTCCGGGTCATACGCTGGAGAATGTCGGATCGGGCATCGGGACGGTTCACAATTCCTTCATGCTGGAGAAGACCGAGCGCACGGTGGTACGTGCACCCTGGCGCCCGTTCCCGCGCGGGCTGCTGTCGGGGCAGTTCTCGCTGCTGCCGCGCCCGCCCTTCTTCATCACCAACCGCCGCCAGCACAAGATCGGCGCCGCGCTAACCGGATTCCAGTACAAGCCCAACTGGCTGAAACTGCCCGGTATCTTCTACCACGCGCTGTTGGGCTGAAAGGAGACAGAGGGCGGAAAAAGTTGCATTCCGCCCGAATCAAAGCCATGTGAGTGCCATGAACGAGATGCCAGCCAAACTGAAAGCCCGCGCCGCGCGCAAGAACGCCAAGCGGGACGAGAAAAAACGCCAGATCGCCACCAGCGCGATCGAGGCGCTCAAAGAGCTTGGCTATGCCAATACCTCGCTGCGTGACATCGCCGAGAAAAGCGACCTGTCGCTTGGCATGCTGCATTACTATTTCGAGGACCGCACCGACCTGATCATCTACTGCGTGCAACTCTACAAGCAGGAGTTCGTGCGCAATATCACCGACGCGTTGAAAAAGGCGCAGGGACGCGAGCGGGTGATCGACGCCTTTTCCGAGGCTCTGGTAACCTCGATCGTGGACGACAACATGACCCACCGGCTGTGGTATGATATCCGCACCCAGGCCATGTTCGACGCCACCTTTCGCCCGGTCGTGGCCGAGATCGAAGGGATGCTGATCGAAATAGTCGCGACCGCCTTCAAAAAGGCGGGCCATGATGCCCCCGAGAATGTCGAAATCTCATACGCGCTGCTCGACGGCGCCTTTCGGTTTCTGATGCAGAACCAGATCGGCAAGGACCAGGGCAGTCGCGAAGAGTTGACGGCCACGTTCCGGGCCTTGCTGACCCGGTTCCTCTGAACCTCCGTCCAAACGCGCAGGGCAGACCCGCCTCGGTCTGCTTATGAGGCGGGTCGGCAAAGGAAAGCCGGAAGAGAGAGACGGCTCAGGCCGCCTGAATGCGTGAAGCGCGGACGTTCTCGACCCAATCGACCAGCGCATCCGCTTCCGGGTTCAGCTTTACGGCGGCACCCTCGGTAAAGGCCAAAAACCGCTCTTCGTTCAGGCCGTTCACCCCCAGCAGCACCGGAATATCCCGCGCCAGCGCCTCGGCGATCAAGGGGCGAAAGCCGCGCCCGTCGGCCTCGTGTTTGCCGAACTTGTTGACGATCAGCAGCTCGGGGTCCTCGGCCAGAGCCGCCGAGACCAGACCCACCGCGCGCTCCAGTTCTCCGGGATCCAGCCGGCAGCCGCGCGACCCGGCGCCCAGCGTCTGCGAGATGCGGATGACCTCGGTTCCCGGCATCACCCGCAGGTCCATGTCGCAACGGGCGTTGTCGGCGCACTCCGTGTTGGTCTGCACCACCCCGGCCAGGCGCACGCCCTTGGCATCCAGCCGCGCGGCCACCTCGCTCAGCAGCCGGTCGGTGGCGCCGCGCGCTGTGGTGGTGACATAGGCCAGATGCATCGTGAGCGTCCTTCTAACAGTGTCGGTGATGATCTAGCACGCCGATCCGGGTTCGACCAGTCAGGGCAACGGCGAGACCCCGATCACAGGTGCATGGGCCAGCAGGAGGGCCAGATAAAGCAGCGCGGCAGACAGCACTATGCGCGGCGCCAGCAGTGCAGGCAGTCCCCTTGGCGACAGCCGGGCAGTGTTTGCCGCCAGCCGCGTCCAGTCGGCGCCCAACTCGCGCCGCTTGCGCCGGTCGATCAGGGCCATGCCCATCACTGCGAACCCGAAAAAGAGGCCGAACAGGATCACATGCGCCAGCGATCCATTGGCCAGCAGATGCGCCCCCGACCACATTGCCAGCGCCAGCAGCAGCGGATGGCGCGACAGGGCCAGAATACCGGGCCGGGCCGGATCGAACGCCCCCCGCCCCAGCCCGCCAAAGGACAGCGGATTGACCGACCGCAGCCCCGCCACCGCCAGCAGGCAGACCGGCAGCATGACCAGCACCGGAACCCAGCGCAGCGCGGGCAAGGGCGGGATCACCTCGACATAGGGCGCGCGGGCGGCGGCCAGAATCAGCCAGCCCAGCACCGCAACGGAGAACAGGGAATAGGCGATACCAAAGCCGCGCGCGCCCAGCCGCGCCACCAGCCAGGGCCGCACCGGCGGGCGCACCGGGATCACATGGCTGAGCAGGAACACCGCCAGCGCCGCCGCAAATTCCGCCCATCCGCCCATCGCTGTCCCTCGCCCGTTCCGCCGCCCCGGTCTAGGGCGGGAGAAAAGGCCCGACCTTAACCGAAGTCAAGCCGGGCCCGCATGGGTTCACAGGCCCAGCGCCTTGCGCCGCTCTTCGGCAAAGCCCTGCACCAGCCGGTCGGCGATCAGCGCCAGAATGGCCATCGCCGCACCTGCCGAGATGCCCAGACCCACATCCGCCTGCCCCAGCGCCAGATAGATCGACTGGCCCAGACCGGTGGTCCCGATCAGCGCCGCGATGACCAGCATCGAAAAGGCATAGAGGATGGTCTGGTTCAACCCCAACAGGATGGTCGGCGCCGCATAGGGCGCGCGCACATCGCGCAGGATCTGCCAGTCGGTGGCGCCGCTGGAAATCGCGGCCTCCATCATCTCGTCCGGCGTGTCCACCAGCCCGTGACGGGTGTAGCGGATCATCGGCACGATCGCATAGGCGCAGATCGCCAGAAAGGCCGAGAATTCGCCGATCTGGAACACCATCAGCACCGGGATCAGGAAGACGAACAGAGGGATGGTCTGCAACATGTCGCAGATCGGACGCACCACGCGCCAGACCGGCGACCAGACCGCGCTGGCCACACCGATCGCGCCACCCAGCACCGCGCAGGCAAATACCGAGGCACCGCAGAGATAGAGCGACAACAGCGCCCGGTCCCACAGGCCCGACACAAGGATGGTCCCCAGCAGGATCACCACCATCAGCGCCAGCCGCCGACCGCCCGCCACGTATCCCAGCGCCGCTGCACCGGTCAGCACAAACGGCCAGGGCAGATTGGTGATGCCGGTCTCGATCATGCCGAGGCCGATCAGGGCCGTCAGCCCGGCGGTCGGCCGCCCGGCCCAGGCCATGCCCAGCGCCAGAACCGCGCCCAGCGCAAACAGCGCGCCGCTCATCTGCGGGGTCCAGGAGAAGCCCCAGGTAAAGGGCAGAACCGCCTGATCCAGCCCGATCCTGAGCGGCAGCAGCACATAGTAGAGCGTGTTGTTCTTCAGCGCATCCAGCGCCGCGCCATTGGCCTGGGTAAACCGGGTCAACCCCTGATCCAGCGAGACCGCCACCGGGTCGAGCAAGGTCAGTTCCGAGGCCGCCGGCAGCCGGGTCCAGAACACCAGCGTAAAGGCCAAGGCCAACCCCAGCAGCCCCCAGACCACGCGAATGTCATGGCGTTTGCGCTCGGTCGCCAGCACCGCGCTCATCCGGTCGATGATGACCGCAAAGGCCACGATCACCATCCCCGCCAGCAAGGCCGCGCCGAACTGCGCCTTGCGCATGGTCAACAGCACTTCCCAACCGATATCGTTGAACCCGCCGATGACGGCGGCGATGATCACCATGCTCAGCGCCGCCATCAGGCACTGGTTGAACCCCACCATGATCTGGCGCGAGGCCGAGGGGATCTCGACCTGGAACAATTGCTGCATACGGGTGCCGCCGGACATGATCGCGGCTTCCTTGACCTCGGCCTCGACCCGCTCCAGCCCCAGCATCACGTTGCGCGCCATCGGCGGCGCGGCATAGATCGCCGAGGCGATCAGCCCCACCACCGGGCCAAAACCGAACAGCGCCAGCAAGGGCGTCAGATAGGCAAATGTCGGCACTGTCTGCATGATATCCAGCACCGCCTGCACCGCGGCCCGGATGCGCGGCACCTCGTTGGCGAGAATGCCGATCGCCCCGCCCACCACCAGCGCCAGCGGCACCGAAACCGCCACCAGGGCCAGCGTGTTCATTCCCTCGTGCCAATAGCCCGAGGCCAGCACGAAGCCCAGACCGCCAAGCCCCAGCGCCGCCATCGCCGCACCGCCCAGATACCAGCCCAGCGCGGTGACGATACCGATCACCAGCGGCCAGGGGGTCGCGTTCAACACCCAGTTGGCGGCATCCATCGGATAGACCATCACCGCCGAGAACAGGCGGGCCACGGGTTTGAACCAGGCCAGGAGCGCGGTCATCACCGTCCCGACCCAATCGGTCGCAGGCAGCACCCAGGCCTTGGGCCAGGCGCCCAGCCAGGGCGCCACCGGCTCCAGCGCCAGGCAGAGCGCGCCGACCAGCGCCGTGATCAGCGCGGCCTTTGTTCCCACCGTCAGCCGTGCCGCGCGCGGGACCGGGATATCGACGGCGCTCATGTGTCGTCCACCTGCAATGCAGCCGCCAGATCCGAGGGTTGCACCGTGCCCACGATGGCACCGCTGGCATCGCGCACCGGCACCGGCTGATACAGCTGCATGCAGCGCGCCAGCGCGGTGTCCAGCGTCATGCCCGTGGTCAGGCCCGGATCGTCCGGTCCCTGCTCCTCGGCGCCGGTCCGCATGACCGAGGCCACTTTGGCATGGCGGCCCTTGGCCACATCCTTGGAAAACTCGCGCACATAATCGTCGACCGGGTTCAGCACGATCTCGGTCGGCGTACCGATCTGTACGATCTTGCCATCCCGCATGATGGCGATGCGGTCGGCCAGTTTCAGCGCCTCGGCGATGTCATGGGTGATGAAGACGATGGATTTCTTAAGCGTCGCCTGAATGCGCAGGAATTCATCCTGCAACTGGCGCCGGATCAGCGGGTCCAGCGCCGAGAACGGCTCGTCCAGGAACCAGATATCGGGGTTCACCGCCAGGCTGCGGGCGATGCCGACGCGCTGGCGCTGGCCACCGGACAGCTGGCGCGGGAAACTGTCCTCACGCCCGTCGAGCCCGACCAGCGAGATCACCTCTTGCGCCCGGGCGCGGCGTTCCTTGCGCCCTACCCCCTGCACCTTGAGCGGATAGGCCACGTTCTCGGCCACCGTCATGTGGGGGAACAGGCCGAAATGCTGGAACACCATGCCCAGCTTGCGGCGGCGCAAATCGGTCAGTTTTTGCTTGCTGGCGCCGACGACATTGTCGCCCTCGATCCGGATCTCGCCACCGGTGCCCGGCAGCAGTTGCGAGATGCAGCGGATAAGCGTGGACTTGCCCGACCCGGACAGGCCCATGATCACGAACAGCTCGCCCTCGCGGACCTCGAAACTGGCGTCCTGCACGGCGGGGATCAGACCCTTGCCGCGCAGCTCTGCCGCCGCGGCCTCGGCATCGCCGCCCGACCGGGCCAATGCCTCGGCCAGGGCGTCGTTTGCACCGGGCCCGAACACCTGCCAGAGATTCTGGCAGGTGATGGCCGGCGTTGTCGCCTCAGTCACGTCTGCGGCTCACTTGGTGGCTGCGTCGACGACCGGGCGCCAGCTGCCCTCGTTCTCGGTCATCCAGGCGGCAACCACCTCTTCGACCTTGCCGCCATCGACGTCGATCGCGCCCATCATCGGCTGCTGCGCCTCGACGCTCAGCTGATAGTTGGTGAGAATTTCATGGGCGGCGGGCCATTTCTCGGCAAAGCCCGACCAGGACGCCTTGAAGATGCGGCTGGGTGAGAAATCGCAATCGTTGACCGCATTGGGGTTCGGCCCCCAAGACGCATCGCTGAAGCAGGCCTCTTCGCCCGGCGGCAGGTCGATGAATTTCACATCATAGGCCGACATCGCCCAATGCGGCTGCCAGAAGGTGATGAGCAGCGGCGACTTGCGCTCGGTCGAGGCGCGCAGTTCCGCGATCAGCGCCCCTTCGGAGCCTGCGGGCACCGCCTTGATCGGCAGGTCCAGACCGGTCATGCGGTCTGCGCCCGGTGTGCCCCAATCGGCGGGATAGTCGACCAGTCGGCCCATCGGCAGGGTCTCGGCGGTGGCGAAGACCTGCGCGCACTCCTTCAGCGCCTCCCAGGCCGGCAGGCCCGGGCACAGATCGGCCACATGCGCGGGATAGGCGATGCCCTCGCGCGCGTTCAGGCCCAGATCGCCGATCTCGGTCACCGTGCCCTCGGCAACCTTCTTGGCGTATTCGTCCGACACGTTCGACGACCAGATTTCCAGCGTGGCGTGGATATCGCCATCGGCCAGCGCCTGGAACTGGTTCATCATGCCGGCAGTCACATATTCCACCTTGTAGCCCGCGGCCTTGAGCATCTCGCCGGCCACATGCGTGGTCACGTGCTGCCCGGTCCATTCGTTGATCGCCAGCTTGATCGGCTCGTCCGAGGCGCCCATTTCAGCGGCGTTCACGCCCCCTGCCAGCGCGGCCAGCGCAAGTCCAAGTCCTACCCGTTTCATCTCAGTTCTCCCTGTTGATCCGATTGGGTGCACTATCCGCCGATTCCGGGGAACTGTCACCAGTCCCTCGCATGGCGGTTTATTGATTGGTCAGTCAATAATCATCACACCTCCCCGTCTTGTCGAGCATTTTTTTACGACGCCGGGTTTGACCCTGTCTGGGCTTGGCGTCGGATGATCTCTGCGCCTATGCTCGCCCCCAGACAGAACCACAGGAGACGCCGCCGATGTTGACCCCGGAAACCGCCCAGGTGCTGCTGAGCGAACATTTCGCCGATTGGGTGCAGGCGCTCGACCCCGAGGTGCTGGAGGCGGATCGCGAACACGTGCTGGTGCGAATGCCGCTGGGGCCGCATCTGGCGCGGGCGGGCGGCATTGTCTCGGGTCAGGCGCTGGCAGCACTGGCCGATACCAGCATGGCGCTGGCCGCCATCGCACAGCAGGACGAGCTGCGCCTGTTTGCCACCACCGACCTGCACACCCAGTTCCTGCGCCCCGGTGTCGGGCGCGCGATCCTGTGCCGGGCCGAGGTGGTGAGGGCAGGCAAGGCGTTGGTCTTTGCCCGCGCCGATATGCACGAAGAAGAGAGTGGCAAGCAGGTGGCCACCGCGACAGCCACCTTTTACGCGCCCTGACGTGCACGCCTTGCCCAGCCTTGGGCAGAGTGGCAACATCCCGCAGATCAGGGAGGTGAGACATGCACCATTTCGACGAGATCCATGCGCTTGCCGCCGCCCGCCATGGCGGCGCGGCGGCGCTCGAGGCCAAGCTGACCCGTCCCGCATCCGCGGTCGAGCTTGCCGCGCTGCCCGAGGATCGATGGCTGTCGGTGATCACCAAATGCGTGTTTCAGGCCGGCTTCAACTGGAAGGTGATAGAGGCGAAATGGGAGGGGTTCGAGGCCGCCTTTGACGGGTTCGACATCGGCCGTTGCGCCCTGATGGATGACGAGAAATTCGATGCCCTGTTGCAGGACGCCCGCATCGTGCGCAACGGCACCAAGATCGCCACGGTACGCGACAACGCGGCCTTTCTTCTGGAATTGCGGGACGAAGGCGGCGCCGGTCAGGTGCTGGGTGGCTGGCCGTCAACCGACTATGTGGGCCTTCTCGACCTGCTTAAACGTCGCGGCAGCCGGTTGGGCGGCACCACCGCGCAATATGCGATGCGCTTTGCCGGGCGCGACAGTTTCATCCTGTCGCGCGATGTTACCGCCCGGTTGATCGCCGAAGGGGTTGTGGACAAGGCGCCCACCTCGAAAAAGGCGATGACGCAGGTCCAGGCGGCCTTCAACACCTGGATGGACCAATCCGGCCGTTCGCTGACCGAAATCAGCCGCGTGCTGGCGATGAGCCTTTGAGGCCACCGCGCGACATTTCCCTTGCCCGACCTGCGGGCGCTTGGCTAGCGTTCGGAGCGAGGCTGCTAGGGCTCTGCCAGGGTCCTCTCACCAACGCGCGGGGCGGGACCGTGCGATGGTACAGACACCTGTCCCGAACCGCACGAGGCCCGCACGCATGATCCTCCGCCTGTTCTGTATGCTGCTGCTGGTGGCCGCCTGCGGCCGGCCACTGACCGAGGCCGAGCGCGCCTTTGCCACCCGCTTGCACGGCGACGCGCTCGATATCTCGCGGGTGCGCCTGGTCGAGGGCGCGCCGGTGGGCGCGGTGACCTTTCACCGCAAGCCGCGTCCGCGCGTGACCTGCCGCGAACGGATCCTGCCGCCGCAGAAAGAAGAGATCGTCACGGTCAAACCCGCTGCCGTAACCCTGTTCCACAAGGTCTATTTTGCACGCGACTGGTATCTGGATGACTACATGCCGGACTATCCCGACCGGGTGAACCTGATTGCCGCGATGCTGCTGGCACATGAGCTGACCCATGTCTGGCAATGGCAGAACCGGCACACCACCGGGTATCATCCGCTCCGGGCGGCGGCCGAACACGGGGCCAGCGACGATCCCTATCTGTTCGACCTGCGCGCGGCACCCGATTTCCTGAGCTACGGCTACGAGCAGCAGGGGGCCATCGTCGAGGAATATGTCTGTTGCCGGGCGCTGGCCCCCGAGGCGCCGCGCACGCGTCGGCTGCATGACATGCTGGCGGCGGTGATGCCAGTGAGTGCCCTGCCGCAGTCACGGCGCGAAAGCGACGTGCTGCTGCCCTGGCGCGATGCGGAGCTGAATGGGATCTGCGACTGACCTTGCAACGCAGCACCAGAGAAGAAAATTCGTCGAATTTTCTTCGCCTCCGCCCCGGTCGCGCGGATTACCCCGCCTCGGACACCTGGATACTTTCCAGATAGGCCAGCAACGCCGCCAGTGGCCGCGGCGTCGGCGTCATGACCCCGTCGATCTCGACCGGAACCAACTCTCCTTCGAGGAGGGCGCCAAAGGCTGGCATGATCTCTGCCGACACCTTACCGCGTCCATAGCCGTCGATCTTGGTTAGGATCTCGGCCCGGGGAAAGTCTCCATCCCGCCGTTCCGCGATCCGGGTCAGGTCCGGCGCCTCGCCACCGCCAGACAATTCCGCCCCCTGCCCGCGGTAATCGTGACAGGCCACGCAATTTGCGGCAAAGACCTTTTCGCCTTCCGCGGGACCGGGCATGGCGTCGATCCGGGCACAGGCCGCAATCACAGCCAATATCAGAGCGGTTGCGGGTATAGCGCGCATGGCCGGTCTCCCATTCATTTCTCTTGCAGCGTCGCGATATAGGCCAGCAGATCGACAATCGGCTGGCTGGTCAAGATCGGCTGACCGGTTTCCGACTTAATAGCCACGTCGCGCCCTTCGAAATAGGGGCCGTAGACCGGCATAGGGCTGCCATGGCTGACCAGCGGGTCTCGCCCGTCGATGCGTCGCACGATCCGTACGATCGGCAGCTCTCCATCCTCGGACAGACGCGTCAGATCCGCCGGGCTGATCACCAGTACGCCGGCCATCGGTCCGTGCCCGGTGGCCTCGATCCCGTGGCAGGTCGCGCAATGGTGGCGGTAGAGTTGCTCTCCCTCGGTCACATCCTGCGCCAAGGCAGGTGCGACCAGGGTCGAGATCAGCAGGGCGGACAGGAACGGTTTCATCGAGGTCTCCTCCAGTTTGCGCGCCTCAGGGCGTTTGCAGCGTTTCGACATGAGCGGTCAGCGCCACTATTGCGCGCGGTGCTGCGACGACATTTCCATCGGTAGTGGTGACGGCGACCGTCTCGCCGTCGAACAATGGCCCGAATTCAGGCATCGCGCCCAGATGCCCCTTGCCGGGATAGCCATGGATCGTGGCCATCACGGACGCCGCCGGAAACTGCCCGCCATGGGCCTCTGCAAGGCCACGCAGATCTGCGGGCGGTACCGGCAAGCGCGGCGCCTCGGGTCCATCCCCGGCGCCGGTCGGCCCATGGCAAGCCGCGCAATGCCGGGCATAGAGCCGCGCACCACCCGGTCCTTCGGGGGCGCATGCGGCGAGCAGGAGTAAGGCCGGAAACAGAAGGCGCATGTTCAACGGACCACTATGATTTCCCGGCCAGCCTGACCCGGCGCGACAGCCGGCGCCATGATCCAAATCAACGCGTGGCGCCGCCTCAGCCTTCGGCCGACAATCGCCCTTCGGTCAGGCGCACCACCCGGTCCATGCGCGCGGCGAGTTCCAGGTTATGAGTAGCGATCAGCGCCGACAGGCCCGTGCCGCGCACCAGTTCGACCAGCGCGTCAAACACCTGCTCCGAGGTCGCGGGGTCGAGATTGCCGGTCGGCTCATCCGCCAGCAACAGGCGCGGCGCGTTGGCCAGCGCCCGGCAGAACGCCACGCGCTGCTGTTCGCCCCCCGACAGCGCCGCCGGACGATGGTCCGCGCGCCCGGCCACTCCGACGCTGGAGAGAAGCTCGCGTGCGCGCGCTTCGGCCTGGCCTTCAGCCACGCCGTTGGCCAGCTGCGGCAACACCACGTTTTCCAACGCGGAGAATTCGGGCAACAGATGGTGGAACTGATAGACAAAGCCCACGTCCCGCCGCCGCATCCCGGTGCGGGCGCGGTCGCCGCGCCCGGTCATGTCCTGTCCGGCGATCTGAACCTGACCCGCATCGGGCACGTCCAAGAGGCCCGCGATATGCAGAAGCGTCGACTTGCCCGCCCCCGAGGGCGCGACCAGCGCCACCATCTCGCCCGGCGCGACGCTCAGATCGACGCCGCGCAGCACGCGCACCTCGCCGGGTGTCCCCTTCAGATAGGTCTTTTCGATGCCGCTCAGGCGCAATGTCGCCTCACTCATAGCGCAGCGCCTCCACCGGGTTCAGCCGCGCCGCGCGGCGCGCCGGAAAATAGGTCACGACACAGGAGAGGCCCAGCGACAGACCCGCCGCCTTGAGCACATCAGCCAGCCGCAGTTCCGCCGGCAGCGCATAGATGCCGCGAATGGCCGGGTCCCAGACGCCGCCACCCATCACGAAATTCACGAAAGAGAAGATCGGGTCGATATAGATGGCAAAGAGACAGCCCAGCACAACGCCCATCAGCGTGCCCAGGATGCCGGTAAACGCGCCGCAGATGAAGAACACGCGCAGGATGGACCCTTCGCTCAGGCCGATGGTGCGCAGGATGCCGATATCCCGGCCCTTGTTCTTGACCAGCATGATCAGGCCCGAGACGATGTTCATGGTCGCGATCAGCACCAGGATCGACAGGATGATGAACATCACGTTGTCCTCGACCTCGAGCGCGCGCAGGAACCCGCCCGAGGCGTCTTGCCAGGTCCAGACCTGGGCGCCGTCACCGGCGGCGGTCAGGATCGGGATCAGCACCCGGTCCAGCCGCTCGGGCTCGGTCACCATCACCTCGATCTCGTCGGCGACACCCTCGCGGTTGAAATAGGCCTGCGCCTCGGCAAAGGGCATGTAGGCCCGGGTGCGGTCGATGTCATAGCGCCCGGCCGAGAACACATAGACCACCTCATAGGCGTTCACCCGGGGCGAGGTGCCCATCGGTGTGCGGGCACCGTTGGGCGAGATCAGCTTGATCCGGTCACCCACGGTAACCCCCAGCTCGCGCGCCACGCCCGAGCCCAGCGCGATCCCCTGATCGAAGCGGGACAGGTCGCCATAAGAACGGTCGGTATTCACGATACCGGGCAGTGCGGCCAGATCGGCCGCGGCGATACCGAACACCTCGACACCGGCATTGCGGTTCTGGGCGGCCGCCATCACCTGCCCCTTGACCAGCGGCGCGGCGCGGGTGACGCCCGCGACCCCGGCCACTCGGGCGGCCATCTCGGCATAGTTGGGGATGGTCCGGTCAATGCGGCCATTGGCGTCGATTTCGCCGGGGTTATAGACGGTGACATGGGCGTTGGCACCCAGGATGGTGCCCACGAAATCGGACCGGAAGCCCGAGCGCACCGCCAGCGTCGCGATCAGCGCGAACACTGCCAGCGTGATGCCGATCAGGCTGATCCAGGTCATCACGCTGACCCCGCCCTCGGCCCGGCGGGCACGCAGGTACCGCCAGGCGATCTTCCATTCAAATGCGGCAAAGGGGGCCGGTTGTCTGGCCATTTTAGGCTCCTGCTCGTTTGCCCGCGATGTACGGCGTTTTGACGGTTTTGTACATGGTCAGAACCAACAACCCGCCGATTCCGCGGTATGCCGGGGGAATTCAGAACCCGTACGACTGTCAAATGCTTACGCGCGCCGGGTCACTCTTGCTCGCGATTTCGTGAGCCCCTTGGAATGATCCGCCCTGTTGCTGAACGCGTAGTCCTCTCGAACACAAGCTGGAGGAAACAATGCCCACAATAACAGATATTGCCGCTGGAAACGCGGATTTCTCGATCCTTGTTTCGGCCCTGACGTTCGTCGACAGCGAACTACCCGGATCGAACCTTGTCGCCACGTTGAACGATGCCTCGGGCGATTTCACCGTTTTCGCCCCGACCAATGCGGCCTTCTCGAAACTTGCCGTGGATATCGGCTTTGACGGAGACAGCACGGACAACGATGCGGTGACCGCGTTCTTGACCGGTGCAGTACCTGCTGAAACTCTGCGCGCTGTCTTGCTGTATCATGTCGCCGGCGAATCCCTGGAGGAAGCCGAAATCGCGGCTGCGGGCAGTCTGACAACCCTTCAGGGTGGCGTTGTGACGCTGAATGCGCCCACCCTTGTCGATCTCGAACCTGACCTGATCGACGCATCTTTGGTCACGACCGATGTGGCGGCGGACAACGGCATCATCCACGTCATCGACCGGGTCATGCTGCCGGTAGACCTGCCCGGAAACGATGCCCCGACAATCACAGGGCTGGTCGCGTCGTCGGGAGAGCTGGATGACAATGGAAGCGACTTCGATCTCCTCCTGGCGGCCGTATCAGCCGCCGGGCTTGGCAGTGCCCTTGACGATGCGGATGCCGACCTGACTGTTTTCGCGCCGAATGACGACGCGTTCCTGTCTCTTGCGCAAACGCTCGGCTATGAGGGAACCGACGAGGCAGGTGCCCTGTCCTTCATTGTGCGCGGTCTCAATCTTCTAAGCGGGGGCGATCCGATCGGGCTGTTGACCCAGGTGCTGACCTATCATGTCGCGGGCGAATCCCTGCAAGCCAGCCAGGTACTTGCTTCTGACACCATCACAACACTTCAGGGCGGTTCGATAACAATCGACGGAACCAGCCTCGGCGACCTTGACCCCGAACTGCCCGATCCAAACATCATCGCCACCGATATCCAGGCTGCCAACGGGATCGTGCATGTCATTGATGGCGTTCTGGTTCCTGCCGATGTTCTTGTCAGCGACGGGAACAATGCTGTCGATCTGATCTTTGGCGAAGACATTGCAGAGTCCTTTGATACCGGCCTCGATAACGACCTAATCGACGCTGGTGGCGGGGATGATGTCGTCCGCGGCGGTGAAGGCAATGACATCATCCTTGGCGCCGACGGCAACGACCGGCTGCTCGGCGACGCCGGAAACGATCTTCTGCGCGGTGGCGATGGCAACGATACGCTCAATGGGGCCGAGGGTGCCGACACGATCATCGGCGGCGCCAGCGACAGCGACCTTGGCGACTGGATCTATGCAGGCGCAGACAGCGATCTGGTTGATGCGGGGGCCGGTAACGACGTCGTCTATGGCGAAGGCGGTGCTGATACGATCTCGGGTGGTGCAGGAACCGATTTTCTGGCTGGTCAGGACGGGAACGACGTCATCGCCGGAAACGGGTTGAGTGACCAGATATTCGGCAACGCCGGGGATGATTTCATCAATGGTGGCTTCGGGTTCGACCGGTTGAATGGTGGCACCGGCGCCGACAAGTTCTACCACCTGGGGATTGAGGATCACGGCACCGACTGGATCCAGGACTTCAACTCGGAAGAAAACGATGTCCTTGTCTTCGGCCAGTCCGATGCGAGCATCGACGATTTCGTCGTTCACGTGACCCATGCCGGCGGTGACGGTGTCGCACGTCCGGGGGATGATGCCGTCGAGGAGGTTTTTGTCGACTATCAGGGGCAAGTGATCTTTGCCCTTGTGGACGGCGCTGCACAAGACAGCATCATGATCAGGATCGACGGCACGGATTACGATCTTCTTGCCTAACCCAACGTTCGCACATTTTGGCAGGGGCGGCTACAGCGCCCCTGCCGTACATGATGCACAGATGACAAGAACACGCATCACCGCTCAATACCGTTTCCAAGACAGAAACATTATGGCGATGAGACCGATTTTGACACCGAATTTCCCCAAATTTTAACCAAAATTAACACGTCGGGCGGGCAAATTTTGAATCCGTACTGCACAAGTGCCAGCATTTTAGGAATGAGGAGTGCCCAAGATGGGACTCAGGCAGATGACAGGACCGATGTCTTCGAAAAAACGCTCCACGTCGCAACCTGCGGCTTATGATTGTGAAACGGCAGCTCTGCTGCGGGCAGTCATGCTGCCGCTTTTTCACGGGGCGAAAACATGGGCCGAGCTTATCGAGGTCATGCGGAAACGCGGTTATGGTCTGGCTTTTCGAGACGGCGCCTTTTGCGTCACAGAGCGCGGCAGCGGTAAGCGATTGTGCGGTTTGAACTTCCTCGGGCTGTCGATGGAGGACTTGGTGAACCGTTTGGGGCGGCCATGCGTTCTGGCGCACCATGGCGACTGGGCGGATGGCGATTTGCTAAGCCACCCGCCAACCCGCAGTCCACTTCACTAGTCCATCACAGCCAGGTTTGGAAAGACCGGCCTGCCATCGGCTCTTCACGAGCTAGGTGCGGGTGGTGCGGCGCATAGATCTCGGCCACCTTCCGAACCGCCTCTTCCGGGCTCAGCTCGACGCTTTCGCCGGTCTTGCGGCTGGTCAGTTCCACCACCCCGTTCTTCAACCCGCGCGGGCCCACGGTGATCCGCCAGGGCAGACCGATCAGGTCCATGGTGGCGAACTTGCCCCCCGCCCGTTCGCTACGGTCGTCATAGAGCGGTTCCAGCCCGAGCGCTGTCAGCGCGGCATATAGCTTGTCACAGGCCGCATCCGCCTCGTCGTCACCCTGCTTCAGGTTCACGATACCGCAATGGAAAGGCGTGACGCCCTCGGGCCAGATGATGCCCTTGTCGTCGTGGCTGGCCTCGATGATGGCACCGATCAGGCGCGACACTCCGATGCCATGGCTGCCCATGTGCAGCGGTACGCGCTGGCCGTCCTCGCCCTGCACCATCGCGCCCAGTTTCTCTGAATACTCGGTCCCGAAGTAGAAGATCTGGCCCACCTCGATCCCCCGCGCCACGCGGCGGCGCTCTTCGGGGATCTCGTTGAAAACCGCCTCGTCATGGGTTTCGTCGGTGCGGGCGTAGCGGCTGGTGAACTCCTCCAGCACCGCCTGGCACTGGGCGTGATCGTCATAGTCGATCATGCGGTCGCCAAAGCTCAGATCGGTGATCGCGCTGTCATAGAAGACTTCCGACTCGCCGGTATCGGCCAGCACCAGGAATTCATGGGTATAGTCGCCGCCAATCGGGCCACTGTCGGCCCGCATCGGAATCGCCTGCAACCCCATACGCTCATAGGTGCGCAGATAGCTGACCAGATGACGGTTATAGGCGTGCAGCGCATCCTCTTTCGTCAGGTCGAAATTGTAACCGTCCTTCATCAGGAATTCACGGCCCCGCATGACGCCGAAACGCGGGCGCACCTCGTCGCGGAACTTCCACTGCACATGGTAGAGCGTCAGCGGCAGCGCCTTGTACGAGGTCACATAGTTGGCGACGATATCGGTGATCATCTCTTCGTTCGTCGGACCAAACAGCATTTCGCGGTCGTGCCGGTCAGTGATCCGCAGCATTTCCGGGCCATAGGCGTCATAGCGCCCGGATTTGCGCCACAGGTCGGCCGATTGCAGGGTGGGCATCAGCATCGGGATATGACCGGCACGGATCTGTTCCTCGTGCACGATGTTTTCCAGCTTGCGCAGCACCTTGAACCCCAACGGCAGCCAGGAATAGATGCCGGCCTGCGCCTGTTTGATCATGCCGGCGCGCAGCATCAGACGATGGCTGACAATCTGGGCCTCAGCGGGGTTTTCCTTCAATACGGGCAGAAAATATCGCGACAGGCGCATCGTGCTGTGTCTTTCCTGAATTTGACGTTTCCAAGCGGTCTAAGACATCGCCGTGCAACAGGCAATCGCTCAGGCGTGGTTTTGCCCGGTGAAGACATCCGGTTTACCGCTGCATCAGGTTCATGTTCCAGTACGGTCAAAGCAGCTACACCCGGAACGGAGACAATGCGCAAGCCGTGTTCCCCAGAGCTATAGTGATCGCAACGCGGGCCGCGCCAAGGGAACGCTTGCAAGCCCAGGCACCATAAGCCAAAACCGAAGCATGTGGAAAATCATCGCGCCGGAGGCCGCATGGCACTGCCCGTAAAGGATCAACTGCGCTACTGGGGTGTTGCCACGGTGATCTTCGTCGCCGTGCTCTACCTGCTGGGTGACGTGCTGCTGCCCTTTGTGATCGGCGGCGCGATTGCCTATTTCGTCGATCCGGTGGCCGACCGGCTGGAGCGTCTGGGCCTGTCGCGTTCGGCGGCCACCGCGGTGATCACGGTCGCCTCGGTGCTGCTGTTCGTGCTGATGGTGCTGATGGTGGTGCCGGCATTGATCGCGCAGATGATCGACCTGATCAACGTGCTGCCGCAACTGTTCCAGGACCTGAGGACCTTTGTCAGCACCCATTTCCCCTCGGTGCTGGATCGCGAATCGAACGCGCATCAGATGATCGCCTCGGTGATGGAAACGCTGAAGTCGCGCTCGGGCGACCTGCTCAAGACCCTGGCCGGTTCGGTCGGCTCGGCCATCAACGTGGTGCTGCTGTTGGTGATCGTGCCGGTGGTTGCGGTCTATCTTCTGCTTGACTGGGACCGGATGATCGCGCGCATCGACCAGTTGCTGCCGCTGGATCATGCACCGGTGATCCGGCGTCTGGCCGGAGAGATCGACGCTGTGCTGGCCTCTTTCGTGCGCGGCATGGGCACGGTCTGTCTGATCCTCGGAACCTATTACGCGGTGGCGCTGATGATCGTCGGCCTGCAATTCGGTCTGGTGGTCGGGCTGATCGCCGGGCTGGTGACCTTTATCCCCTATCTGGGGGCACTGATCGGCGGTGCGCTGGCCATCGGGCTGGCGCTGTTCCAGTTCTGGGGCGACTGGCTGTCGATCGGACTGGTGGCGGCAATCTTTGCCCTGGGCCAGGTGGTCGAAGGCAACCTGCTGACCCCGAAGCTGGTGGGGAGTTCTGTCGGGCTGCATCCGGTCTGGCTGTTGCTGGCGCTGTCGGTCTTTGGCGCGCTGTTCGGCTTTGTCGGCATGCTGATCGCGGTGCCGGTCGCGGCGGCGCTGGGGGTACTTGCGCGTTTCGCCACCGGACAGTATCTGGGCAGCCGCCTCTACCGGGGCCTCACCGGACAGGACAACGACTGAATGGCCCGACAACTCAGCTTTGACCTCCCCGCGATGACCGCGCTGGGGCGCGAGGATTTTTTCGTCTCACCCGCCAATGCGCTGGCGGTGGCGATGATTTCCGCACAGGTCTGGCCCGGCGGCAAGCTGGTGCTGACCGGCCCGGCGGGCGCGGGCAAGACCCACCTGGCCCATGTCTGGGCCGCCGAGACCGGCGGGCGCATCACCGCCGCAACCGACCTGGCCGAGGCCGATATTCCCCAGTTGGCATCCGGCCCGGTCGCGGTCGAGGATGTGCCGCTGCTGGCAGGCGACGATGCGCGTCAGGCGCTGCTCTTTCATCTGCACAACCTGACCCTGGCCAATGGCAATCCGTTGCTGCTGACCGGACAGCAGGCGCCCGGATTCTGGGGCCTGGCCCTGCCTGACCTGCAAAGCCGGATCGAGGGCGCACAGCATGTGGCGCTAGACCCGCCGGACGACGCCTTGCTGGGCGCTGTACTGGCCAAACTGTTCGTCGACCGGCAACTCAGCCCGGGCCCCGAGGTGATCTCGTATCTGGTGAAACACATGGACCGCAGCTTCGAGGCCGCCGCCCGCATGGTCGAGGCGCTGGACCGGATCGCGCTGGCTGAAAAGCGCGACATCACCCGTGCCCTGGCCGTTCGGCTGCTGAACGATCAGCCCGGTGCGGCCGGACACCGCAATTGACCCGAATGACTCAATCCCGCATTCTGCCCACGCGAAGACAGGGGGCCGCATGAACCTGCAAACGGAAACATCCGTCCCGGACTGGGGGCCCTTCGGCAGACCGCTTTTCGACGATCCCGGCGCCCGGGCGCTGTCGCGGATCGGCGTGGTGGATGTCGGCTCGAACTCGGTCCGCATGGTGGTGTTCGATGGGGCAGCGCGCTCGCCCGCCTATTTCTACAACGAAAAGATCATGTGCGCCCTAGGCGCCGGTCTGGCCGAGACCGGACGGTTGAACCCCGAAGGCCGGGTGCGGGCTCTGGCCGCGCTGCGCCGGTTCCAGCACCTGGCCGACGACCTGGACCTGCCGCCCCTGCGGGTGGTGGCCACCGCTGCCGTCCGCGAAGCCGCGGATGGCGCCGATTTCTGCGCCGAGGTAAAGCGCGAGACCGGCCTTGTGATCCAGGTGATCGACGGTGAGGAAGAGGCGCGGCTGTCGGCGCAGGGCGTGCTGCTGGGCTGGCCGGGCGCCTATGGGCTGATCTGCGATATTGGCGGCGCCTCGATGGAACTGGCCGAGATCGGCAGCGGCCAGGTGGGCCGCCGCCTGACCTCGCCGCTGGGGCCGCTGAAGCTGCGCGACGTGCCGGGCGGTCGTCGCGGCCGCAAGGCACATATCAAACAGGTGATGAACGACCTGCGCGCCCAGCTTGGCCCCCAGCGCGACCGCCTGTTCCTGGTCGGTGGCAGCTGGCGCGCCATCGCGCGTGTCGACATGCTGCGCCGGAACTATCCGCTCAAGGTGCTGCACGAATACCGCATGACCGTCCGCGACGTGCATGAAACCGCGCGCTATATCGAACGGGCCGACCTGGACAAGCTGCGCAGCAAGGCCGGCGTTTCGGCCTCGCGCATGGCGCTGGTTCCCTATGCGATCGACGTGCTGGCCCGGCTGATCCGCGAGTTCAAGCCCAAGGATATCGCCATCTCCTCCTACGGGATCCGCGAGGGGCTGCTGTATGAACAGATGCCGCAGCGGCTGCGCGACCGCGACCCGCTGATCGAGGCCTGCTATTTCGCCGAATCCAAGGATGCCCGCCTGCCCGGATTCGGCAAGCAGCTCTTTGAATTCGTGATGCCGCTGTTCAAATCCGCCCCGCGCCCACGGGTGCGGCTGATCAAGGCCGCCTGCCTGCTGCACGATGTCAGCTGGCGGGCGCATCCCGATTACCGCGCCGAGGTCTGTTTCGACAACGTGACCCGCGCCAACCTGGGCGGGCTCAAGCATTCCGAACGTGTCTTTATCGGGCTGGCCCTGCAACACCGCTATCGCAACAAGCGCGAGGGCAACCGGTTCGAGCCGATTTACGCATTGCTGGACGACAAGAGCCAGACCCAGGCCGAGATCCTGGGCAAGGCAATGCGCTTTGGCGCCATGCTCTGGCTGAAGCGCGACGCGCGGATGGGGCGGCTGCATTGGTACCCCAAGAAACGCAAACTGGAACTGCACCTGCCGCAAGAGGCCGCCCCGTTGTTCAGCGAAGTGGCCGAGGCCCGGTTCCAATCGCTGGTCTCGGCGCTGGGGGCGACCTCGGACGTGTTTATCGAGGAGTGAGACCAACGCAGCCCGGGGCCGCAGGTTTGCCCCGGACTTTCCGGAACCTGCCGTGACCCATCCTGTCGGGTGGTCCCACAGAGGTCCTCGCTTGGGTTCGTAACAAGCCGCTGGCCAAGACGCATCACCGCGAACAATGAGAGGGAGTTGCTTCGGGTTCGTTCAGCAACTCGCTCAGCATCGGCTTCCGTCAGGCCAGCGGCGCGGCAGATCGAAAAGATGACCAGATGCCTCTCAATTCCGGGCGGTGAGACCCTCGTACATGGCGTGAAGAATATGATCCGCCGCGATAGGGCTAAAGGCAAAATCCGGGTGTGACAGCTCGCCTTTCTGCACGCCCGCCTCGGCCTCGTAGATCACTTTGTTCTCCTTGATGGTCTTAACCACACGAAGCTGATCCAGCGTTTCCGGATCAACCGCCGTCGGGTCGCCAGACAGAATGACGAAGTCGGCGAGCTTGCCTACCTCGATCGAGCCCTTGTCGTCTTCCTCGAACTGCTGCCATGCGGGCCAGATTGTCATCGCCTTGAGCGCGGTCATGACATCGACCCTTTGATGTGGCCCAAGGATGTCGCCGGAACGCGTCCGCCGGGTGACCGTGGCGTCAAGAATGCGCATGCTGTCGGGGAAGGCAACTGGCGCATCGTGATGAGAACCAAACATCATGCCACGCTGAACCAGCCATCCGGTTGGCGAGATGTTTTCGGCGTTGACCGGCCCAACCGTATGGTCTCGATGCCAGTCGCCCCAATAAAAGGTGTGCATCGGAAACAACGACATGAAGACACCCAGCCGCTGATAGCTGTCCACCTGGTCTTCGCGCAGGAATTGACCATGGATCAGTACCGGACGGTTGCCCGGATCGCCATACTTCTCCTGTGCCGCCCCAAGTGCGGCGATCAGCATGTCGGACGCTCCCTCGCCGTTTGCATGCGTAATGACCTGCAAACCGTTCTCGTAGCACCAGTTCACTGCGTCTTGGACCTGCTCCATCGTCACGGCAGAATACCCGGCGTAGCCCGGTGGATAATCGCCCACCGGATCGAAGTATGGTCGGTCTCGAAGCGCGGTGAAGCCTTGCGGCGAACCGTCGATTGTCAGCTTGCAACCCCCGACGCGGACGTTGCCGGTGTAATCATCCGAAGCGTTTGCCTTGATGTAATCCTTGGCTTCCAGCACATCGGGAAAAGCGATCACATCGATCGGCAATTCGCCTTCGGCGTCGACCGCTTTCAGGGCTTCGACGACGCCGCCCGAGGATCGGCCGTCCTGTGCCGTGGTATAGCCAAAGCTCGCCCATAGCTTGGCCCCGGCCTTGGCAAAGACAGTCACACCCTCGGGGCCCAGTTCGGACAGCATCGGCACCACCGCCGTGAAGAAGGCATATTCTTCCAGCACACCGTTCGGTTCGCCGTCGGGACCACGCCGGATGACGCCACCGGGCGGGTTCTCTGTCGAGGCATCGATCCCGGCGATTTCCAGCGCCTTCGAATTGCCGACACCCAGATGCCCAGACTGATGCACGATCATGATCGGGTATTCAGTCGAAACCGCATCGAGGTCTTCTCGTGTCGGATGCCGCAGTTCCGCGAGTTGGGCATTGTCGTAACCAAAGCCGATGATCAGTTTCACCTTCTCGACGGTATCGGCGTTCTTCTCGGTCCACTCACGAAGCGTTTGCTGCAAACTGGGAATGTCGGTGACGTCTCCATCCGGCGGGGCGAGAAGATTGGCGGAAAGCGCCTGTAACCCCCCCATGACCACGTGCCCATGGCTATCGACAAATCCCGGCAGCATGGTTCTGCCATCTAGATCGAAGACCTTCGTCGCGTCGCCTTGCCGCGCCAACAGATCGGACAGATCGCCCACAGCAAGAACCCGCCCGTCCTTCACCGCGACTGCCTCGGCTCTCGGCTGCGCGTCATCGACCGTGAGAATAGGACCCCCGGTATAGATCGTGTCCGCGAATTCCTGGGCTTCGGACATTGATGCCCACATTGCGATAACCGCAATCCAGGCCGTCGTGCGATGCAAATTCATCAACATATTTGTCTTCCCCGACTGGTGATCCGATCCGTATAAAATATCGACAGGTGACCCGTCTTGATAGAGCGCTCATGACTTTGTGTGTGGTGATCGGCAGATAAGCCGGCAGCGCGGATGAAAATGCCCACTCAGCAAGCGACAATCCCAGGATTGTCCGTGCTAAATATCCGTCATCCCTGGGGGGGGCGGCTCCACCGGCTGAAGCGGCTGGTCCGGTTGTGCCTCGGGCAGCGGCGTCTTGCGGCGGATGAGGATGTCGCCGTTGGGCAACATCTCGGGTATCTCATAGACCGACCAGTCCTCGACCCGCTCGGCCAGATCGGCCAGCGCCGGGCCCATCTGTTCGAGGAAACTCAGCACCGATGGCCCCACCTTGCCCGCCATGTCGCGCAGGTCCCTGAGCGCCGGTTCCATCTCCTGGCTCAACCCCTTGAGGAACAGTTCGGCGCCGCGTTCCATCAGCGAGCGGCCTTCACCCTCGTCCTGCGCGGTGGCGGGCAGCGGGGTGGTCAGCATCAAGCCAAGGGCGATGACAAGGATCGGTTTCATACGTCCAAGATAGGCATTCGCGCGCGCGATTTCAAAGCTCAGATGTCGATATCCAGCGACACCGGGAAATGATCGGAGGCGGTCAGTAGCGCCTCGCGCAACTCGACCATCTGCCAGCATTCGGCATCGTCGAACGGATGCCAGATGCGCCAGGCCGGGCGCCGCGCCATCAGGCCCCGGCTGATCATCACGTAATCGAGCAGCGCCGACAGGTACCGCCCCTCGCCCGGCAACTGGAACCGCGCCGTCGCCGGCAGCGGCCCCGGGCGCACCTGCCGCACCTTGTCGGCATGCGGGTCATACAGCCCCGCCGCAAGCAGGATCTCGACCGAGGAACGGCCAAAGAGATGTTCGAATTCGTCCAGGCCGGGGCCGTCGTTCAGGTCACCCAGCAATACCACTTCTTCACCGCGCGCCAGATGATCCTCGACCCTTTCGCGCAGCCAGATCGCCTGGGCCAACTGTTTGCGCCGGTTCAGGATCGAGATGCGGATCGCCTCGTCGCGGGATTCGGCCCCATGCGGCGCCTTGGATTTCAGATGCGCCCCGATCATGCGGAACCGAGTGCCCGTGGCGGTCTGGATCTCCAACTCCAGCGGCGGTTTGGAAAAGCGCACCAGATCCTCGGTCGCGTCGATATCAAGATCGATCCGGTAGGTGCCGTCGAACCGGGGCGGCGTGGCACTGCCGCGCTTTCCGGTCTCCTCGCCCAGGGGATCGTGCCGCGCCTCGAGCCGGGCCGGATCGTACAGCAGCGCCAGTTCCTGGTGGGTCTCGTTGGCAAAGCCCATCACCGCGGCGCGGGTTCGCAGATCGAATGCCTCGGCAAAGGCGGTCAGCGCCCGAACCGTGTTCTGCGTCCGCCCGGTATTGGGCGCCTCGATGATCATCACCGCATCGGCATCGAGCGCGGTCAACACCTTGGCAATGGCCTCGACCTGCTGGGCGCGGGTGACATCGTGGCGCCCCGACCAGCGGTCATCCACCAACAGCCGGTCATTGCGGTCAAAGAGATTGGCGAACCACTCGATATTCCAGGTCGCCAGCCGCATCGCCCTAGACCCGCGCGCCGTTAAGCTCGTCCCAGGCGCGGTTGATGTCGATCATCTTCTTTTCGGCCAGGCGGATCGCCTCTTCGGGCACACCGCGCGCCATCATCGCGTCCGGGTGCGTCTCGCGCACCAGCTTGCGCCAGACCTTGCGGATCTCGGCCATCGGCATGTCGGGCGACACCCCCAGCACCGTATAGGGATCCTTGGGCGCATCAGGTACGAAACGGGCACGCAGGGCATGGAACTGGCGGTCGGTCTGCCCGAATATCTGCGCCACCTCGGCCAGGAACTCGTTCTCGCCCGGATGATAGAAGCCATCCGCCATGGCGATGTGAAACAGCCCCTCCATCAGGTCACACAGCACGGTGCTGTCCTCGGCGAACATGCCTTTGATCTTGCGGGCATAATCCTGATAACCGGCGACATCGGTGCGGGCCATGTCAAAGACGCGCGCCGCGCCCGCCTCGTCGGCGCGGGCGATCTGGAACACTTCGCGAAAGGCGGTCACCTCGTCGCGCGTGACCCGGCCATCGGCCTTGGCCATCTTGGCACCCAGGGCGATGACGGCGATGGCAAAGGCCACCGATTTCTCGGGCGGCGTACGCAAGCGTTCGAACACGGCGCTCAGGCTTTCGCCCTGCGCCAGCGCGCTCAGCGCGTCGGTTATGCGGGTCCAGAGTGACATGGCGCCACACTAGCGCCTTCGCCCGGCGGTGTCAGGTGCGTCAATTTGGGTCAGCATCGAGAATTTTCTGCATCAGGATCAGGTCGAGCCAGCGCTCCTCCTTGTACCCGACCTGCGGCAGGCGCCCCACCTCGGCAAAGCCCAGTTTGCCATGAAACGCCACCGCTCCCGGATTGGCGCCCGAGATACCTGCCACCAGCACATGCACCCCCTCGGCGCGGGCGACCCGCTCCAGTTCCGCCATCAAGGCGCGCCCCGCCCCCTGCCCCCGCGCGCCGGGGACAAGCAGGATGGAATGCTCACGGGTGCGGGCATAGCCGGGCCCCGACCGAAACGGGCCATAGGTGGCAAAGCCCAGAACCGCACCCGCCGCTTCGGCCACCAGATAGGCAGGCGCGCGTGCCGCGATATCTTCGGCTACGGCCTCTGGCCTGCGCAATTCGGTGGTAAAGGTCACCAGCGTGTCGCGGATGTAATGATTGGCAATCCCGGCGATATCAGCCGCATCCTGCGCCCGCGCGGGCCGGATCCTCATTCCAGCACCCGCAGCCCGTGCGGCGTGTCGATCTCGGCGCGTAAGCCCGAAGGCCCGGTCTCGAACACCACGCGCTCCAGCGACCCGCACAGCTCTGCCAGTGCCTGCGCCTCGGGATGGGTCACCACCAGCCGGCGCAAAGCGCAGCCCGAAGGCGCCAGCATCGACGCCGGATGCAGATCGCCTTGCCACTCGATCAGCGCCGGAAACCGGTCATCATAGGGCAGCACGCCACTTGCCGGAACCGCCATCCGCCAGCTGAGCGCGCCGCGCTCCAGATCGACGATATCGCCCGCCCCTAACGGCGCTGCGGCCAATGCCGCCGCCAGATCGGGCACCCGGCAGATCCAGTTGCTCAACCGCGCCGCGCCCGCGAACCGGTCCAGATCGAACCAGCGCGGCCGGTCCGGCGCAGGTGCGGCCGGGTCGATGGCGATTGCCTCGAGGTAAAGCCCGTCGGCCAGGCCCAACAGCGTGTTATGGGTACCAAACCGCGCATGCTGACCCCCCGGCTGCATCGCCACCCCCAGCGCCGCCTCCACATGTGCCCGCGCCGCTTCCAGCGTCTCGCCCGCCACCGCGAAATGATCCAGTTCCATCACCGCCCTCCTGCCTGGGCAGAGACTGACAGCAAAAAAGCGGCAAGCCAACGCCTGCCGCTTCTTTCTGGTTCGAAATACTCCGGGGGGAGGCCGCAGGCCGGGGGGCAGCGCCCCCAGCCCCTGACCTCAGCCTGCGCGCGCGTCGCGCACCAGCTTCAGGATATCCTGCGCCGCCTCGGGAATGTTGGTGCCCGGACCAAAGATCGCCTTGACCCCGTGATCATAGAGGAACTGGTAATCCTGCTGCGGAATGACCCCGCCGCAGATCACGATGATGTCCTCGGCACCGGCCTTCTTCAGCTCTTCGACCAGTTGCGGCGCCAGCGTCTTGTGGCCCGCCGCCTGGCTGGAGATACCGACCACATGCACATCGTTGTCGATGGCGTCCTGCGCCGCCTCGGCTGGCGTCTGGAACAGCGGACCCACGTCGACGTCGAAACCGATATCGGCAAATGCGGTGGCGATCACTTTGGCACCCCGGTCGTGGCCGTCCTGCCCCATCTTGACCACCAACAGACGCGGGCGGCGGCCCTCTTCCTCGGCAAAGGCCTCGATCGACTTCTGGATCGCGGCGAAGCCCTCGTCGCCCTCATAGGCCGCGCCATAGACACCGGCCAGGGTCTTCACTTCGGCGCGGTGGCGGCCGAATTCCTTTTCCATCGCCATGCTGATCTCTCCTACGGATGCCCGGGCGCGGGCCGCCTCGACGGCCGCTTCGAGCAGGTTGCCGCCCTCTTTGGCGCGGCGGGTAAGCTCGTCGAGCGCGGCGACACAGGCCGCCTCGTCGCGAGTGCTGCGGATACGCTCCAGCCGGGCGATCTGGGCGTCGCGCACCGCCATGTTGTCGACGTCAAGAATGTCGATCGGGTCTTCCTTGTCCTTGCGGTACTTGTTGACGCCAACGATCACCTCTTCGCCGCGGTCGATCATCGCCTGGCGGCGGGCGGCGCTTTCCTCGATCCTGAGCTTGGGCATGCCGCTGGCCACGGCCTTGGTCATGCCGCCCATCTCCTCGACCTCCTGGATCAGTGCCCAGGCCTTTTCGATCAGGTCGTTGGTCAGGCTCTCGACATAGTAGGAACCCGCCAGCGGATCGACCACCTTGGTCACGCCGGTCTCTTCCTGCAGCACCAACTGGGTGTTGCGGGCGATGCGGGCCGAGAAATCGGTGGGCAGCGCGATCGCCTCGTCCAGCGCGTTGGTATGCAGCGACTGGGTGCCGCCCAGGACCGCGCTCATCGCCTCGTACGCCGTGCGGATCACGTTGTTATATGGGTCCTGCTCTTGCAGGCTGACGCCCGAGGTCTGGCAGTGGGTGCGCAGCATTTTGGAGCGTTCGGATTTGGCGCCGAACTCGGTCATGATCCGGTGCCAGAGCGTGCGCGCGGCGCGCAGCTTGGCAATCTCCATGAAGAAGTTCATGCCGATGGCAAAGAAGAACGACAGGCGACCTGCGAACTTGTCCACGTCCATCCCGGCCTCGATCGCGGCGCGCACATATTCACGCCCGTCGGCCAGGGTATAGGCCAGTTCCTGCACCAGGTTCGCCCCGGCCTCTTGCATGTGATAGCCCGAGATCGAGATCGAGTTGAACTTCGGCATGTTGTCCGAGGTATAGCCGATGATGTCCGAGATGATCCGCATCGAGGGTTCGGGCGGATAGATATAGGTGTTGCGGACCATGAACTCTTTCAGGATGTCGTTCTGAATGGTCCCCGACAGCACCGATTTGTCATGGCCCTGCTCTTCGCCCGCGACGATGAAACTGGCCAGGATCGGGATCACCGCGCCGTTCATCGTCATCGAGACCGAGACCTTGTCGAGCGGGATGCCGTCGAACAGGATCTTCATGTCCTCGACGCTGTCGATGGCGACACCGGCCTTGCCCACGTCGCCCACCACGCGGGGGTGGTCGCTGTCATAGCCGCGATGGGTGGCCAGGTCGAAGGCGACCGAGACACCCTGCTGACCGGCGGCCAGGTTGCGGCGGTAGAATGCGTTCGATTCCTCGGCGGTGGAGAAGCCGGCATATTGCCGGATGGTCCAGGGGCGGCCCGCATACATGGTCGCCTTGACGCCACGGGTAAAGGGGCCAAAGCCCGGCATCCCACCCATATGCGGCAGCTCGGCGGTGTCCGCCTCGGTATAAAGCGGCTTGACGTCGATCCCTTCGAGCGTCTGCCAGGTCAGGTCTTCAACGGGGCGCCCGCGCAGCTCTTTCTCAGCCAGCGCCCGCCAATCGTCGGTCTTGCTCATTGCGTCTTCCTCTTGTCAATTCGGGTCTTGGCAGGGTTTGCCCCGCCGGTTTCTTGTTCGGATCGTCCATCAGCCAGGCCAGGCCATCGGCTCCGGCTGCCAGCCACATCAGGTCATCGGCATAGGTCTCGCGCAGGGCGGTGGCCTGCTCGGCTGTAAAGGGGGTCCAGCGGCCCTCGCCACCGGGCAGCGCGCGCGCCAGGCGCTCTGGCAGCATCTCGCGCAGTTCCGGCAGGCGCGGCGTTGCGTTCAACCAGTCGCGGCTATGCTCGTTCGGCGCCGGGCGGCCCGTCACCGCCTCAAGCTGCGCCTCGGGGCGGCCGGCGAAAATCTCGAACGGCAGCACCCACAGCCGGGCGCCCGGCACCGCGCAGCCGATATCGGCGATCACGTCGCGCCAACTGCGCGGGCCATGAGCGATCCAGTCCAGCGCCACCGGCGATGGCAGGCCAAAACCGCGCGTCAGCCCATAGCCCAGCGCCGACGACCACCAGATCTCGGGCGAGCGGATGTTCAGCATCACATCGCTGATCTTGCCGTCAAAGGCCTCGGCATAGCGGGCGATGCGTTCGCCCGCGTCCGGGTACAGTTCCGCCTGACGCAGGTTCAGCCGCATCGAACCCAGCATGTTCTCGTCACTCACCACCAAACGCCGGGTGCCGCCCAGCGCGGTACGCGCCAGGTTCAGCCGCACCCGCCCCACCGCGCGGCGGCGCAGGTCGCGCCCGGTGGCGGGGCCGGGCGTGGGCAGCAGGCCGCGAAACAGCCCGTTACGCGTCCGCCGTGGCCCCCAGAACCCGGTGCCATCGGCCGCCAGCCGGTCGGCATTCTGGCGCAGATAGTGTTGAAATGTGGTGGTCGCGCAGCGATGCGCGCCGATATGCAGGATAACGTCCATGGCGCAGCCTTTCTTGCGGGCCCTCAGGACCCGATGGGAGCGGGAATGTACCCTCACAGTCATGCCCAACCCCTGACGAAGCCATTAACGTTAAACTTTTTGCATCCCCCTCTCGCGCAAGCTGTCGCAATCGGCGCCGCCGCGGCTATATTGAACGGGACAGGAGACCACATGAGACCGTTATTCGCCTTTGTTTTCCTTGCCTTTCTCCCGCTTGCAGGCTGGGCAGCCGATGCCATGCAACCTGAAGCGGAGGCTCTGATCCGGCCCGCCGGTGAGAGCGATTTGAGTGAATTTTTATGGATAAAACGGCCCATCGTCGTCTTTGCCGATACCGATGCTGATCCCCGGTTCCAGCAGCAGATCGAGATGCTGCGCGCAGGCGCAGACATGCTCACGGAACGCGACGTGGTGGTTCTGACAGACACCGACCCGTCGTCCCGCTCACCCGCCCGGCAGAAACTGCGCCCGCGCGGTTTCGCGCTGGTGGTGATCGACAAGGATGGCGGCGTCAAGCTGCGCAAGCCGACCCCGTGGAGCGTGCGCGAACTGACCCGGACCATCGACAAGATGCCGACCCGCGAACAGGAAATCCGCGACCGGCGCGGGCTGAACTGAGGCGCGCGTGCCGCCATCACACATCTCCCCGGGCAAAGAACACCTGTCGCCGATCCCGGTCGAGGATCACCAGGGCGTTGTTATCCGGGGCAAAGATCAGCAGCGCGGCAGGCGAGTGCAGCGCACTCAGATAAGCCGATCTTGTACCCTCGTCCATGCAGGCCCGCGCGCTGAGGCCCGAGGAGAGGACACCCAGCCCCTTGGGCAGATCCGCCGACATCACCGCCTGCGAGACCTGGTCGGGGGTCATTCCCTCGAGCTCGAAGGCGACGGTAGCCTCTTTTCCCAAGGCGGCCAGACCGTCGTGCAGGGTCGAAACGGTGCGCACCTTGCCCTGGAGAAAATCGGCCTGAGTGGCGAAGACCCCGGCAGTGCATTCCAGCTTGGACTCGAAATAGAGTGTATCGCCCAGCGGCATCCAGCCGCCGAGCTGGGCACGCACCTCGGCCTCGCGGTCGAGCGCACAGGCCGCCAGCCCCAGAAGGGCCAGCGCGGCCAGTGGCCGGACACCGCGAGGATATGGGCGTGCCCCGAACATGGGGTTATTCGAACTCCATGATTACGTCATCGACGGCCAGGCTGTCGCCCGCGCCGGCGTTGATCTTGGCAACCACGCCCTTTTTCTCGGCGCGCAGGATGTTTTCCATCTTCATCGCCTCGACGGTGCACAGCGCCTGACCCTCCTGCACTTCCTGCCCCACTTCGACATCGACCTTCACGATCAGGCCGGGCATCGGGCAAAGCAGCATTTTCGAGGTGTCGGGCGGCAGTTTCTCGGGCATCAGCCGCGCCAGTTCCGCCTGACGCGGGGTACGCACATGCACCTTGAGGTCAGCGCCCCGGGTGCGGATGCGGAACCCGCCCGAGATCTTGCCCACCTTCAGCACCAGCGGCGAACCATCGACCATCAGGTTGGCCAGCTGGTCGCCCGGCGTCCAGTCGCTGGTCACCCGCATCGCACTGCCATCGTCAAAAGTGACGGTAGAGCCATCGTGATCGGCGGCGATGGTGACCGGGAAATCGGCACCTTGCAGCGTGACCACCCAATCCGTACCCACCCGGCGCTCGTGGTTGTCCATCCGGCCCGAGACACGGGTGCGCCGGATTTCGGCCACACGGTGCATAGCGGCGGCGGCGGCGGCCACGCGGCGCAGGTCGGTTTCAGGCAGGGTCACGCCTTCGAAGCCTTCGGGATATTCCTCGGCGATAAAGGCCGTGGTCATGTCGCCCGAGATGAATTTCGGATGGTCCATCACCGCACTCAAGAAGGGCAGGTTGTGACCGATGCCTTCGACCTCGAAACTGTCCAGCGCGATGCGCATCGCCTCGATCGCGGCGGCACGGGTCGGCGCCCAGGTGCAGAGCTTGGCGATCATCGGGTCATAGTACATGCTGATCTCGCCGCCTTCGTAGACGCCGGTATCGTTGCGCACAGCCGCCTCACCCGAGGGCGCCTCCCCCTGCCATTTTCCATTGACCAGCATCGGACCGGCGGCGGTTTCCGCCGGCGGGCGATAGCGGCTCAGACGGCCGATCGAGGGCAGGAAGCCGCGATAGGGATCTTCGGCATAAAGCCTGTTCTCGATGGCCCAGCCGGTCAGTTTCACATCGTCCTGGGTGATGCTGAGCGGTTCGCCCGCCGCCACGCGGATCATCTGTTCCACCAGATCGACACCGGTGATCAGCTCGGTCACCGGGTGTTCCACCTGAAGGCGGGTGTTCATTTCCAGGAAGTAGAAGTTCTTGTCGCCGTCGACGATGAATTCCACCGTGCCCGCGCTGGCATAGCCCACCGCCTTGGCCAGCGCCACGGCCTGTTCGCCCATGGCGCGGCGGGTGGCCTCGTCGAGGAAGGGGCTGGGCGCCTCTTCGACGACCTTCTGGTTGCGCCGCTGGATCGAGCATTCACGCTCGCCCAGATAGATGCCGTTGCCATGGCTGTCGCACAGAACCTGGATCTCGATATGGCGCGGCTGGGTGACGAATTTCTCGATGAAGATACGGTCGTCACCAAAGGAGTTCGCCGCCTCGTTCTTGGAGCTTTGGAAGCCTTCGCGCGCCTCCTGATCGTTCCAGGCGATGCGCATGCCCTTGCCGCCGCCCCCGGCGCTGGCCTTGATCATCACCGGATAGCCGATCTCGTTCGAGATCTTGACCGCTTCGTCGGCATCCTCGATCAGACCCATGTAACCGGGCACGGTCGAGACATTTGCCTCCTGCGCGATCTTCTTCGACGTGATCTTGTCGCCCATCGCCTCGATGGCGCCCTTGGGGGGGCCGACAAAGATGACACCGGCGGCTTCCAGCGCCTCGGCGAATTTCGAGTTCTCGCTGAGGAAGCCATAGCCCGGATGCACCGCTTGGGCGCCGGTCGCCTTGATCGCGGCCATCACCTTGTCGATGACGATATAGGACTGGTTCGCGGGCGGCGGGCCGATATGCACCGCCTCGTCGGCCATCTGCACATGCAGCGCCTGCTTGTCGGCATCCGAATAGATGGCAACGGTGGAAATGCCCATCTTGCGCGCGGTCTTGATGACCCGGCAGGCAATCTCGCCCCGGTTGGCGATCAGGATCTTGTTGAACATGCGATGTCCTCTGTCTTGGAAGGGTCGGAACGCAAAACGCCGCCCCCGGCCGGATGGCCAGGAACGGCGTATCGCGCGATATCAGCCGGGCGGTTCGGTGCCCGGAGAGAATTCAGTGTGTCAGTTACAGGTGCCTTGCACCTTGCAATAAAGGATGTTGCCAGCGGCGCCGGCCGCTGCGCCGACAACAGGGTTTCCATCCAGCGCGAGCGAGCCCAGAAGCCCGGCACTGCCGCCGTAAAGCGCCTGTTCGGTCGGGTTGTCGCCACAGGCGGCCAGACCGGCGACGAGCGCCAGACCGGCAAAGAGTTTCGATTTCTGCATCCTGCCCTTCCTTCGGATTGATCCGTCTTATGGGCAGATAGATGGGGCCGCGCGCGGGTGGAAATCAAGCGGCGTGCACGCGCCGTGACAGCCTCAGCGGCGGGCCGCGCAAATTGGGGGAAATCCGCCGATCCACCTGTGCCGAGCGCGGGCAAAAAGACGGGCGGTTCGAGGTCAGCGACATCAAACCGCCCGCTTAGGGAAGGGGTACGGAATAGTAGGTGCGCGCACGACGCAGGCAGATTTATGCCGCACGCCTGAACGAGGCTGCCGTATCCGTGGCAAGCCGCCAAGCCCCGGTTCGCGGGACGCCGGATTTGAGCCGGATTCTGCCGGACGCGGAGCAACTCTGGCGGGAAAACGCCGACAGGGTGCTTCTCCGCTGCGGGCACGTCCTCTGTCACATAACCGTTACGCAAGGCCAGGCGATCCCGACCCAACCCACAGGCGCGACGACTGCTTTCACGCGAGCTGCACGCGTTCGTGCGCGCCAGACCCTGTACCGGCGAGATACCGTGTGCGACAGGCAAAAACTCAACTCCCGAACGATCACCATCGCGGCAATTTCCGCTCACGGCCAATCGCCCGCTTGTCATTTGATCGCACCGGGGCCGCGTGGAACCCAAAGCCTCGCCACATATACGAGGAGATGGGTAGAAATGGTGAGGAGACTTGACGCAATATCGGCGCTGACGCTGATGACGGCCCTGGGGGGCGCCGGAGCGGCGATGGCCGGCGATGCCGGCAGCCAGGCCGAACTGGACGCGCTGCGCGCCCGTGTCGAAGCGCTGGAGGCCGGCCGTGCCGCCGGTGCACGCGGCGACCTGCATGTCGGTCGCACCGCGATCGACATTTACGGCTATGCCAAGGCCGATTTCTTTTACGATTTCGACTTTGTGCAGGGCGACACCGCCTTTGTGAACAATATCGGCGAACCCGCGAATGCCACCGACGGGACCTTTGGCGCCACCGTGCGCCAGTCGCGCCTGGGCATCCGCACCAGCACCGAGACCGATATCGGCACTCTGGGCGGGCAGCTGGAGTTCGACCTGTTCGCCTCGGGCGGCCGGTCGGAACTGCGCCTGCGCCATGCAAATATCCGCATCGGCGATCACTGGCTGATCGGTCAGACCTGGACCAACTTCATGCCCATCGGCCATTACCCGACCAGCGTCGAGTTCAACGGCCCGGTCGGCGTGACCTTTGCCCGGGTGCCGCAGGTGCGCTACAGCCATGCCTTCGGCAAGGCGCTGTTCAGCGCCTCGATCGAGGAAAACAGCGCCCGCTCGGACGATCCGGTCGTCACCGCCGCGCTGGAATACAATGACGATCTGTTCTCGGCCCGGATCGCGGGCCTGGTCGGCACCGTCATTTCCGGCGGTACCGAGGTCGACCAGACCGGCGTCACCGTGTCCGGCGCGCTGCGCCCCTGGCATGGCGGCCTGTTCCAGGCAACCTTCGTCACCGGCGAGGCGCTGGGCCCGCTGCTGATCGGCGGCGGTGCCTCGGCGGTTGGCGGCGTGGCCAACGATGTCGATGGCTTTACCGTCGAATTCCGGCAGGATGTCGGCGAAAAGTGGAACTTCGGCATCGCCTATGGCAGCGAGGAATACGACCTGCCCACCTCGACCGGTACGCTCGATTTCACCGAGCTTGAGACCATCCATGTCAACGCGTTCTACAAAGCCACCGACAACCTGACGCTGAGCGGTGAATACATCTTTGGCGAACGCACCACCTCGACCGGCGCCAGCTTCGAAGGCGACCGGGTTCAGCTTGCGGTACAGCTGAACTTCTGAGAGCCGCGGCACGCCCTGTCCTCCCTCGGTCAGGGCGTGTCCGGTATTCCCCGAACGGGCCATATGCGCCGCCGGATGGATCATTCCCAATCGTCCCCGTCGAACGCATCCGGGAACGAGGCCCGCGCCACCGCCACATCAATGACCAGAAGCGCCTCGTAGCTGGCCGGATCGAACGGATCCTCTGCTGCCACCACCTCGCGACCGAACAGCCAGCTCAGGCGCCCGGCATCCAGATTGCCGCGCTCGAACGGTTCGTCGCCGAACTGCTCCCACAGGGCCTGCATGAACAGCGCATCGGCACGGCGATCGACCGCCTTGCGGTCGCGATAGCGCTCGCGCCGGACCAGTGGCGTGACGCCCTTGGGGTTGGCGCGGCGAATGGTGAACTGGAAATCAGAGCCGGGCATGCGGCTGGGGAAACCGCGATGTTTCAGCATGACACGCCCTCCCGGCCAGAGAGCGCGGCGAAACGCGGGACCGGCCGCAGGGCCGATCCCGCGCGGTCTTTACTTGTACTTGCCGGTGAAGACCGGTTCGGTCGAGATGGGCTCGACGATGACGTATTCTTCCTTCGGCGAGTTGTCACAAGCAGCAACGGCGCCGACAAAGGCAACCATTGCAACGAATTTGATGCATTTCGACATCTGTTTCTCCTACTGACACAATCGAAACTTACAGAAGCAACAGCTTCTGCCTGCCTCACCCTTTCAGGGTTGGACGCGCGTTGGCGACCGTGCGCGAGCATAGTGGATCTCGGTTCGGAAATACATCCGAGATGGGGCAAGTTCATGGCCTGTGACTCCAAAGTCGCAAAACTCCGCTGATGTGAAGATTGACCCGCAACATGTTGTAGCATCGTCAAAACTCCTCCCAGATACAGCGAGAGTCGCGGAGGCGGTAGGCCTCAAAAAATTGTGTGGCGCCGGGTTGCGAGGTGCCGAAGGCCACCGGGCGGTCCGACATCGAGATGATCACGCGCGCCGGTGTGATCTGGCGGCTCTCCACATATGGCACCGCCAGGATGGTGCACAGATGCTCCATGTCGATGGCCACCACGTCATAGGGGATCTGCCCCGCCTGATCGCCGATCTTGGGCGCGATGAAGCGGAAGCGGATCCATAACTCGCCCGGATTATTGTCGAGCAGCACATCGGCCAGTTCCACAGGCTGACCCGAGGGCACCGGCAACAGCGCCTGCGCTCGCAAAGGCGCGGCAAACGCCGCCATTAGCGCCAGGACATAGAGGCAACCCCGGCCCCGCAAGCGGGCTCCTCTCGCCGGGGTTGCTTGCGCATCGCACGTGGCGGGCGCTGTTCCATGTCGGGCGCGCAGGGTCATGGGGCGGTCTCGTCCCGTGTCTCGAAGGAGGCGGGCGAGATGATCTCGATCAGTTCCATGTCGTCGGAGTGACGGCATTCGCGGTGCTTGATGCCGGGCGGCTGCAACACGCAGGACCCGGCGCGCAACATATGCTCGCCCTGCCCTTCGTATTCGAAGACGACCCAGCCCTTGGTGACATAGACCATCTGGAAATCGAGATCGTGGCTGTGCCAGGCGCCCGGGCTTTCCATGCCCGGCACCGCACGGATCACATGGGCGCCGAACCGGCCCTTGGTCGCATCCTTGATGCCCAGATCACGATATTCGAAAAAGGCCCGCAGCCCCTGCCCGACAAAAGGGGAACTGTCGGCATGGCTGATGGTAAAGGCCTGATTTTTCCAAAGCTGTGTCATGAGCTTACCAGGTGATGATGGTTGTAGACCGCCGGATCCTGCGGTGCGCCTTCAAGATCGGTTGCGTGTTGCCGGTAGACCGGGAACCCGGCCTGTACCACCGTCCCCTTCTGCGCGCAGTCGGTGAAGATGTACTTGGCGTTTTCCGGCGTCCTGTCGAACCAGTCCGGGTCGTCCAGGGTACCCGCCATGACTCCCGTGAAACCGGGGAACCGTTCCAACTCCACAAACACGGTGGTGGCACAGGTCGGGCAGGATTTCAGGTGGATCTCCTTGCCGCTGCCCTCGGAGACATGGGTGTAGGTCCGCGGGGAGCCCGACACCAGCCGGAACGCGCCACCGGAAAACCCGGCAAGCGCATTCATCGGTGTCCCTGTCATCTTCTGACAGAAGCGACAGGTGCACCATGTCAGACGCAGGGGCGGTTCGCTCACTTCGTAGCGAAGCGCGCCGCACAGGCATCCACCGGCGTGGGTCTGGCCCATCATTGACCTCCTAGAGCGGAATGTTGTCGTGCTTCTTCCACGGGTTCTTGAGCGACTTGCCCCGCAGCGAGGCAAAGGCGCGGCTGACGCGTTTGCGGGTGCTGCGCGGCTGGATCACCTCGTCGATGAAGCCGCGTTCGGCGGCGACAAAGGGATTCGCGAACCGGTCCTCGTAATCCTTGGTATGGGCCGCGATCTTGTCCGCATCGCCCAGATCGGCGCGGTGGATGATCTCGGTCGCGCCCTTGGCGCCCATCACCGCGATCTCGGCGGTGGGCCAGGCATAGTTGAAATCGCCGCGCAAGTGCTTGGAGGCCATCACGTCATAGGCGCCGCCATAGGCCTTGCGGGTGATCACGGTGACCTTTGGCACCGTGGCCTCGCCATAGGCGAACAGCAGCTTGGCGCCGTGCTTGATGACGCCGCCATATTCCTGGCTGGTGCCCGGCAGGAAGCCCGGCACGTCGACCAGCGTCAGGATCGGGATTTCGAAACAGTCGCAGAAGCGCACGAAGCGCGCCGCCTTGCGGCTGCTGTCGATGTCCAGACAGCCCGCCAGGATCATTGGCTGGTTGGCCACGACGCCCACGGTCTGCCCTTCGAGCCGGATGAAACCGGTGATGATGTTCTTGGCGAAATCCTCCTGGATTTCATAGAAATCGCCCTCGTCCGCGATCTTGTTGATCAGCTCCTTCATGTCATAGGGGGTGTTGGCGTTTTCCGGGACCAGCGTGTCGAGACTGGCCTCGATCCGGCCCGGCTCGTCAAAGAACGGGCGCACGGGCGGCTTTTCACGGTTGTTGAGCGGCAGGAAATCGACCAGGCGGCGGACCTCGGCCAGCGCCTCGACATCGTTTTCAAAGGCGCCGTCGGCGACCGAGGACTTGCGGGTATGGGTCGAGGCCCCGCCGAGTTCCTCGGCTGTCACCACCTCGTTGGTGACGGTTTTCACCACGTCGGGACCGGTCACGAACATATAGGACGTGTCCTTGACCATGAAGATGAAGTCGGTCATCGCGGGCGAATAGACCGCGCCACCGGCGCAGGGGCCCATGATCACGCTGATCTGGGGCACCACTCCGCTCGCCATGATGTTGCGCTGGAACACCTCGGCATAGCCCGCAAGGCTGGCGACGCCCTCCTGGATGCGCGCGCCGCCCGAATCGTTGATACCGATCACCGGGGCGCCGTTCTGCACCGCCATATCCATGATCTTGCAGATCTTCTGGGCATGGGTTTCCGACAGCGAGCCGCCGAAGACGGTGAAATCCTGGCTGAACACATAGACCATGCGGCCATTGATCGTGCCCCAGCCGGTGACCACGCCATCACCCGCAGGCTTTTGTTTTTCCATCCCGAAATCGGTGCAGCGATGGCTGACGAACATGTCGAATTCTTCGAAACTGTCCTCATCCAGCAACAGCTCGATCCGCTCGCGCGCTGTCAGCTTGCCCCGGGCATGCTGGGCGTCGATCCGCTTTTGCCCGCCCCCCAGCCGCGCGGCCTCGCGGCGGGTTTCCAGCTCGGAAAGGATGTCTTTCATGGCGATTGTCCCCTTTGAAATTTGAACGGACCATAAAGACAATGCCGCAAGCGCCAAAGGGGAATTCGGCAAATTTGCAAATCATTGGCAACTCTACCAAAGCAAAACGCAAAGTTGCTAATTAACACCTTAACCCACGGCCAAAGATGGACTTGCCCGCAGAGCGCGCCTAGATCGAAACCATGCAGACCCCGCCCGCCTCCTTGCAGCGCAGCCCACCTGCGCTTGCCACTCTGATCCTGTTGTCGGGCCTTTCCGCCCTGGGCATGAACATCTTTCTGCCCAGCCTTCCCAACATGACCGAGTATTTCCAGACCGATTACCGGCTGATGCAGCTTTCGGTCGCGCTCTACCTCGCGGTGAACGCGGCAATGCAAGTGGTGATCGGACCGCTGGCGGACAAGGCCGGGCGGCGCCCGGTCATCCTGTGGGGGCTGGTCCTGTTCCTGATCGTCACGCTCGGCTGCATCTATGCGCCCACGGTCGAGATTTTTCTCTTCTTCCGCATGTGCCAGGCGGTGATCGCGGTGGCCATCGTGCTCAGTCGCGCAGCGGTGCGCGACATGTACGAACAGGACAAGGCCGCCTCGATGCTGGGCTGGGTCACCATGGGCATGGCGGTGGTGCCAATGATCGGCCCCGCGCTGGGCGGCGTGCTGGACCAGTATTTCGGCTGGCAGGCCAATTTCTGGATCCTGTTCGTGCTGGGGGTGGCGGCGCTCATTCTCACCTATGTCGATTTCGGGGAAACCGCGCTGAAAAGCGGCAAGACCCTGATCCAGCAGTTCCGCGAGTATCCCGCCCTGCTGACCTCTCCCCGGTTCTGGGGCTATTCGCTGGCCTGCGGCCTGTCCTCGGGGGCCTTCTTTGCCTATCTGGGCGGTGCACCCTTTGTCAGCACCGAAGTTTTCGGGATGGAGCCCGCGCGCATGGGTCTTTTCTTCGGGGCCCCTGCGCTGGGGTACTTTGCCGGCAACTTTGTCAGTGGCGCTTATTCGGTAAGGTTCGGCGTCGACAGGATGGTATTGTGGGGCTGCCTGATGAACGCGCTTGGCATAACCCTGTCGCTGGCAACCATGCTCTCCGGATATGGGTCTGAATACAGCTTTTTTGGACTGATGACGCTGGTCGGGCTGGGCAACGGCATGTCGATCCCCAACGCCACCGCCGGCGCTCTGTCGGTGCGCCCGCATCTGGCAGGCAGCGCCTCGGGGCTGAACGGCGCCATCATGCTGGGCGGCGGCGCCGCGCTGAGCGCCTGGGCCGGCGCCCTGCTGACACCCGAATCCGGCGCGCTGCCGCTGCTCTGGCTGATGCTGGGCACCGCCCTGCTAGGGGTTGTCGCCATCCTCGCCGTGATCTGGAGAGCACGCCGGCTGGGCCTGTGACATTCGCGCGGACAGAACGCCTTCGACCCAATCCGCGACCAGGCGAACGCGCTTCAGGTCACGCAGTTCGCGACGCAGCATCAACCAGAGTTCGCGCCTGGGCAGCGCTCCATGCCGAAACGGCAACTCGACCAGGCGCGGCTCGGCGCCGCCAATGATCCGAGGCAAGAGCGTTTTCCCGTGGCCGGAGCAGACAAGCCGGAACAGGGTTTCGGCATCATTGACCGAGACCTGGGCCACACCTTCGATCTCTGCCGCCCGTGTGAGGGCCGCCGCCTGAGGCAGGTATTGCATACGTGTTTCATAGCCGATCCAGGGCAGATCCCTTGCGGCATCGCGCGCAGCAAAGGCAGCATAGTCCAGATCTCCCAGCTTGCGCGCCAACACGCCCTGTCCGCCCTCTGTCGGGCGCGCCAGGCGCAGGGCGATATCGGCCTCGCCGCGCAACAGACTCAGATCGCGGGCCTCGGCAATCAGTTCCAGCCGCAGTCCCGGAGCCGCCGCGCGCAGATCGCCCATCGCAGGCACAAGGATATGGTTGATCACCATGGGCACCGCGGTCAGGCGCACCGTTCCGAGTCCACCATCGCTATTGGCCCCGGTCAGGGTGTCGACCTCCTGCATTTCGCCCTGCATGACCTCGGCATGGCGGTACAGTCGGCGCCCGAATTCGGTAAGACCCAAGCCCTGCCCGCCCACCTCGACCACCTGGCGCCCCAACGCCTTCTCGAGCGCACGCAGGCGCCGCGACACGGTGGTCTTGTCCACGCCAAGTGAGCGGGCCGCCCCTTTGAGGCTGCCCGCTTGCGCAACCGCCAGCAGAAACCGCATGTCATCCCAGTTCATGACTGCAACCTTGCATCTCCTAACTGCAAATTTCCACTCTGCGCAGCGGATTTGCAGCATGTCATCCTGTTCACCTTAGCACCGAAAGGACAGATCATGCTCTACCGTGTCACGTTTCAGGATAGTCCCGGCAAGGAACATCTGCGCCAAAGACACATGGCCGAACACCTTGCGTTTCTTGCCTCTCACGGGGCAGCCATTCTTGGCGCCGGACCGCTGTTCGACGGGCCCCAGGGACGCGGCGGCATGTGGTTGATCGAGGCCGCGACCCGCGCCGATGTCCAAACCCTGGTCGAGAAAGACCCGTTCTGGCCCACGGGCTTGCGCCAGAGCGTGGACATTCTGGAATGGCGGCAAGTCTTTCGCAACGGCCAGCCGGTCTGAGCTTGCCGCGCGCGCTTTGCAAACGTAACCTTGCATCAAGGTAAATTTGCAAAGAGTCGGCATCCTATGGCCACCCAGAAACTCTATGCCGGCGCCAAGCTGCGCGAGATCCGCAACCGCCTGTCGCTGACGCAAAAGGATTTTGCCGCCAAGCTGGGCGTGTCGCTGCCCTATCTGAACCAGATGGAAAACAACAACCGCCCGGTGTCGACCTCGGTGGTGCTGGCACTGGCGCAGGAATTTGGGCTGGACGTGACCGAGCTCAGCACCGGCGACAGCGAGCGGCTGGTCAGCGACATGCGCGAGGCGCTGGCTGACCCGATTTTCGCCGACGCGATGCCGCCGCTCGCCGATCTGCGCCTGACCGCGTCGAACGCACCCGCGCTGGCGCGCGCCTTTATCGAGCTGCACCGCACCTACCGGCAGACACATGAGCGACTGGCCTCGCTGGACGAGGCACTGGGGCGCGAGGATGCGCGCATTCAGGCCAGCCCCTGGGAGGAGGTGCGCGACTTCTTCCATTATTGCGACAACTATATCGACGCGGTCGATCACGCGGCAGAGCGGTTCGCGGCCCGGGCCCAGGCCGACGGGGTGCGCGGCGCGGCGCTGGCGGCACTGGCCGATCGCGGCATCACGGTCGAGCTGGCCGATATCGAGGCGTTGCGCCAATACGACCCTGCGACGCGCCTGCTGCGCCTGTCCACCCGCAGCGCGCCACAGACCCAGGTGTTTCAACTGCTCTTGCAGGTGGCGCTGCTAAGCCAGAACTCGCTGCTCGAGGCAACGCTCGATTTCGCCCGTTTCCACAGTGACGAGGCACGCGCCATTGCAAAGATCGGGTTGGCCAATTACTTCGCCGGTGCGGCGCTGATGCCCTATGGCACCTTTCTGGAGGCTGCCCAACAGACCCGTCATGATCTGGAACGGCTCAGCACCCGCTTCGGCGCCTCGATCGAGCAGGTGGCGCACCGTCTCTCTACCCTGCAACGGCCGGGCGCCAAGGGCATCCCCTTCTTCTTTGTCCGGGTCGATCAGGCCGGCACCATCACCAAGCGCCACTCGGCCACGCGGCTGCAATTCGCACGCTTCGGCGGCGCCTGCCCGCTCTGGAACGTGCATCGCGCGTTCGAAACCCCCGGCCATTTCTTGCGACAACTGGCGGAAACGCCCGATGGCGTGCGCTATATCTCGCTGGCGCGTGACGTGTCCAAGACCGGCGGCTCCTTCGGGGCACCAGTGCGACGCTATGCGATCGGGCTCGGCTGCGAGGTGCGCCATGCCGATCAACTGGTCTATGCCGATAATCTCGATGTCAGCAACGCCAGCGCCTATGAGCCGATCGGCATTTCCTGCCGCATCTGCGAGCGCAAGACCTGCCACCAGCGCTCGGTCCCGCCGCTCGAGCGGCGCCTGACCATCGACAGCGACCATCGCGGCACCCTGCCCTACGAGGTCAACTGATCTTCATTTCGCCGGAAATACTCCGGGGGAGGCGCCGACAGGCGACGGGGGCAGCGCCCCCGCCTCTTCTGCTCAGGCCTTGGACAGGATGCCCCAGATCTCATCCTTCAGCGCCGCGCGCTTCTTGCGCAGCTCGACCTCGGCCAGTTCCTCCATGGGTTCCACGTTGGTTTCGGCCCGGTGCACAGCCCGGTTGATCTCGTGATACTCGTCCGCCAGTTTGGAAAAATGCGCATCCGTCTGCTTGAGCTGGCTCATCAGATCGACCTTTTCGGGAAATTCCTCGGCCAGTTCATGCGGGGTATGGGACATCCGTTCGCTCCTTTTTCAATGTCAGCCCAGAGGCTAGACGCCCTCCACAAGGCCGACATTGACAGGGATCAAATCGGGTGCGGCAGGCGAGATTTTTCGACGAAAAATCTCTGCCCCTGCCTCACCGTTGCGAGGCCTCCCAACGTGGATTGATCCAGGGGATGTCATTGGCGCGCGGCAGCGGGTCGCGGCCCAGGATATGGTCCGACATCTTCTCGCCCACCATGATCGAAGGCGCGTTGAGATTGCCATTGGTGATTTGCGGGAAAATCGAGCTGTCGGCCACGCGCAGCCCCTCGACCCCAATCACCCGGCCCTGCCCGTCGACCACGGCGTTCGGATCATCCGCCCGGCCCATGCGGCAGGTGCCGCAGGGGTGATAGGCGCTTTCGGCATGTTCGGCGATAAAGGCATTGAGTTCGTCGTCGCTCTGCACCGCCGCACCCGGCTGGATCTCTTTGCCGGCATAGGGTTTGAACGCGTCCTGACCAAAGATCTCGCGCGTCAGCCGGATACAGGTGCGGAAATCGGCCCAGTCCTTTTCATGGCTCATGTAGTTGAAGCGGATCACCGGCGCGTCCTCGGGCCGGTCCGAGCGCAGGGTGACCGCCCCGCGCGAGGGCGAGCGCATCGGCCCCACATGGGCCTGGAAGCCATGGCCCTCGGCCGCGGCCTGACCGTCATAGCGCACGGCGATGGGCAGGAAATGATACTGGATATCCGGATAGGGCACGCCGGGTTGCGAACGGATAAAGGCCGCGCTTTCGAACTGGTTCGAGGCACCCAGCCCGGTCTTGGTAAAGAGCCATTGCGCGCCGATCGCCGCCTTGCCCAACAGGTTCCAGTATTTGTAGAGCGTCACCGGCTGGATCGCGGCCTGCTGGATGTAAAGCTCCAGATGGTCCTGCAAGTTGGCCCCCACGCCGGGGCGGTCGGCCACGACCGCGATACCATGTTCAGCGAGGTGCGCCGCAGGGCCGATGCCCGACAGCATCAGCAGTTTCGGCGAGTTGATCGACGAGGCCGCGATGATCACCTCGCGACGGGCGCGGATCACCTCGGCCTTGCCGCCCCGGATGATCTCGACCCCGGTGGCGCGGCCCGCGTCCATCACCACGCGGGCAGCCAGGCCGCGCACCACGTCGCAATTCTCGCGCTTGAGCGCCGGTTTCAGATAGGCATTGGCCGCTGACCAGCGCCGCCCTTTCCAGACGGTCTGCTCCATCGGGCCAAAGCCCTCCTGCTTTTCACCGTTATAGTCCCCGGTGACCTCGTAACCGGCCTGCCGCCCGGCCTCGACAAAGGCCTTGAACAGCGGGTTGGTACGCGGGCCGCGGGTGACATGCAGCGGCCCGTCGGTACCGCGCCAGGCGGCATCGCCGCCATGGCCGCCATCGTGCCAGGTCTCCATCCGCTTGTAATAGGGCAGCACATCGGCATAGGCCCAGCCATCGGCGCCCATCTCGGCCCAGGTGTCGAAATCCATCGCATGGCCGCGCACATAGACCATGCCGTTGATCGAGGACGACCCGCCGATCACCTTGCCGCGCGGGCAGACCAGGCGGCGGTTGTTCAGATGCGGCTCGGGCTCGGACAGGTAACCCCAGTCATAGCGCGACATGTTCATCGGATAGCTGAGCGCCGCCGGCATCTGGATGAACGGCCCCGCATCGGTGCCGCCATGTTCGATCACCAGCACCGAGGCCCCCGCCCCGCTGAACCTGTAGGCCATGGCGCAGCCCGCGCTGCCGGCGCCCACGATGACAAAATCCGCTTCCATCCGTCTTACTCTCTGTTTGTCTCTGCGCCGGTGGCGCGAAAGGAACCCGGCCCACAAGGGCCGGGTCCGGTTGTGTCAGTGCACGCTTTCAACCTTGTGGAAATCGAGCGCACGGTCCTCGGGGGATGTCCTGATCGCCATCACCGTTCTGCGGTGACGCAGCGCAATGAACAGGACACAGGCCAGGTACAGGCCGATCACGATCGAGCCGACCCACTGGATCTGGAGCCACTGGCTCTGGAACAGCAGGGTCAGCGCGAACAGCACGCCGACATTGCCCGCGATGTACAGCGGACGCCCCAGACGCTCGACTGTGATCGACAGGTTGTCGGTATAAAGCCGGATCAGCGAGTCGAGCGAGTTGATGACAAAGGTGATGCCCACCACGATCATCGCGACATTGGTCAGCCCGGCGGTGCTGATCCCGTTCTCGTGATAGAAATAGAGAACCGAGAACCAGATCGCCAAGGGGATCGAGGGGAATACCAGAAGCGCGATCAGCAATTGCCAGGTCTTCAGCCCGCCGACAAAGCGCGAGGTGAACTGGCCGATCATGATCGACCAGGCGAACCACCAGAACAGGTAGAAGGCGTGGTAATCGGTCAGCGGCAACACGAATTCCTGCAGGTTGCCGAAATAGGCGCCGAGCAGGCCAAGGTTCTGGCCGATACCGCCCAGCCCCATGCCCGCGCTGGCCCACATGCCTAGGATCAGCGCCAGGAACAGAAAGGTCGAACCGACCGAGAGCACGCGCACATATTTCAGATCGGTCGAGGAATAGGCCGCCGCCAGAATGGTCAGGAACACGATGACATAGAAGGCGGGCACCACCGTCTCGCCATCGCCGATCTCGGGCATGTAGCCGGGCAGATAGATCAGGAACAGGCTGGCGGTAAAGGCGCAGGTGCCGATGATGACGATGTTGTTGACCAGCTTCACCAGCGGGATCTCGAAAAATCCGACGCGCGGCTCGATCACGCAGAAATAGAAGGCGGTCAGGAAGTAGAAGGCCCAGATCAGGAAGCCCCAGAACCCGAACTCGATCGCGAGCGGATTGGCAAAGGCATAGGCCGGATCCTCGGCATAGCCGCCGAATTCGGCCAGCGGGAACATGATCAGTCCGACATCCAGACCGGACGTGAACAGGATCGCGATAAAGGTGAACAGATGCACCGGCGTCGGGCCGATACAGTCCACATCGCGCCATTTGATGACGCAAAAGGCCACCAGACCAAGGGTCAGCAGCAGCCCAAAGCTCAAGATCGAATTCAGGATCATTATTCCTCCCTGGGTTCACGCCCGCCCTCTCCTCGGGGCCGGGTCGAATGATGCGGGAAACTAGCACAACAACCTGATCAAAAGAACCAAAACTTGTATCACCATACAAGTTTTTCGATAATCCTTTAAACTTGAACAGTTTGACCGATTGGCCAATATGACCGCATGAGACGCAAACGCATTCGGGACATCCGCAATGACGAGCTGGTCGCCGCCGCGATCCGGTCGTTGCATCACAGGGGATTCGGCTCGGTCACCATGGCCGAGATCGCGGGCGAGGCCGGGGCATCGGCGGCGTCGATCAACTATTACTTCGGGTCCAAGGACCGGCTGATGGAAGAGACCATGCGCCGCCTGCTGTCGATCCTGCACACGGCATTGCTGTCCCGGCTGGCCGAAGCAAAAACACCGCGCGATAGGCTGCTTGCGATTGTCGAGGCGAATTTCGACGACACGCTGTTCACGCCGGCGCAATGTTCGGTCTGGGTGCAGTTCTGGGCCAACGCGCCCTATACCAGCAGCCTGTCGCGACTGCACCGGATCAACCGGGCGCGGGTGGCAAGCAACATCCGCCGGGAACTGCGGCAACTGGTGCCGGAACAGGGTCTGAACAGGGTGCAGACGACGATACAGGCCTATATGGACGGCATCTGGATCGAAGCGGCGCAGGGCGACACGGTCCCTGATGCGGCATCGGCTCGGGCCGATGCGCGGGCCCTGACGGAGTTGTTACTGGACCGGCGGTGACAGGCGCGCGCGTCATCTCAGGATTGCCGTTCCTTTCGCGCCCGAGGCCGATATGCTCATCGTGCCGCCAGATCAATGAGGAGTGCCATCATGCGCCGCGATGAATTGACCAAGCGTTTTCGGGACCTGCACGTTCCGGGTGATCCTCTGGTGATGCCGAACCCGTGGGATATCGGGTCGGCCAAGGTCATGGCCGGTCTGGGCGCGCGGGCGCTGGCGACGACCTCGTCCGGACATGGGTTTACCCTGGGTCTGGCGGATGGCGGGCAGATCACGCGCGAGATCGCGCTGCGGCACGCGGCCGATATCTGCGCCGCTGTCGATGTGCCGGTGAACGGCGATTTCGAGAACGGGTTCGGCGACAGCCCCGACACCGTGGCCGAGACGGTGCGCCTGGCGGCGGAGGCGGGTTTGGCCGGGGTTTCGATCGAGGATACCATGATGCCGTCCAAGGGGTCTTATTCCTTCGATCTGGCCCTGGCCCGGATCGAGGCGGCGGTAGCCACCGCCCGCGAGGTGGATATCGTTCTGACGGCGCGCGCCGATGGCTGGCTGATGCAGAGCTATGATCAGGCCGAGGCCCTGCGCCGCTGCATCGCTTTTGCCCAGGCGGGCGCGGACGTGATCTATGCCCCGCTTGTCGATGCAGATACCACCCGGGCGCTGGCCGATACCGGAACGCCGGTCAACCTGCTGGCGGCGGGGGAAATGCGGGATCTGACCGCCGAGCAGATGGGCGCGCTGGGGGTTTCCCGGATCTCGATCGGTGGCGGTTTGGCCCGGGTGACGCAACAGATCCTGCTGGGCGGCACCCGCGCCATGCTGGAACGCGGCGATTTCACCGTGCTGAAGGGTGCGGCGAGCGTGGTCGAAGTCGAAGCTTTGCTGAACCGGTAAGACCGCCGGAGCGGCCGGCATTCAGCGGATACGATAGACCTTCGACACGATGCGCCAACTGCCCTCGTGCAAAAGCAGCGTAAGGAAATCGTCAAAGCGCATGCCGGCCCAATCGTTTTCGACATGGACCTGCGCGATGTCCCCCTGCACCGAAACAGAATTGATCGCCCAGAACGGATCGGTTTCAGCATCGGCCGCGTCCTCGCACATGGCGATGAACGCGTCGCGAGAATTCCAGAGCAGCTCCCCTTCGTAATGGCCCACCTCGCTGGCCCGGTCGAAGAAGATCCGCTCCAGCGTGGGCCGGTCGCCCCGGGTCATCGCCATCACGTAGGTTTCGACAAGCGCGGTCAGCGCGGCGATGTGTTCTGATGTGGTCATGATCCCCCCTTTTGGAACAGGAGTTTACCCGATCACAACCTGATTTGCATGTGCGAAGCGAACGGCTTGAGCGCTGGAAAACCGCCTGGCACGGCGTGGAAAATGGGGGCCACGATCATCCCCGTCGCTGCCAGAGTACCATCAGGGGAAACAGCTATTCCCCCCTCGGGAACCTCTGGCTTTCCTCCAGATTATCAAGGTTCATGTGGTTGCGCATGTAGCGTTCCGAGGCTTTTTGCAGCGGCTGGTAATCCCAGGGGTAATAGCCGCCCTGACGCAGCGCCTCGTAAACCACCCAGCGGCGGGCCTGGCTGGCGCGCACTTCGGCATCGAAACGGTCAAGATCCCAACGGGCCTGCGACTTGGCGCGCAGGCTCTGTACCGTGCCCTGATGATCGGGGTGGTCGGCGAGGTTGGTCATCTCATGCGGGTCGGCATCCAGATCGAAAAGCTGGTCGGGGTCGAGCGCGCAGCGGTTGTACTTCCACTTTCCATAGCGCATCGAAACGAGCGGCGCATAGGATGCCTCGGCGGCGTATTCCATCAGCACCGGCGCGGTGCGCTCGGTGCCATTTGCCAGCGGCACCAGGCTGGTGCCATCAGTCCAGGGCGCGATTTCGGCCATGTCGACACCCGCCAGTTCGCCCAGCGTCGGCGTCACGTCGATGGTCGAGACCGGCGTGTCGATGCGGCCCGGGGCCATCCCCGGCGCGGCTACCATCAGCGGTACCCGGGCGGAGCCTTCGTAGAAGTTCATCTTGAACCACAGCCCGCGCTCACCCAGCATGTCGCCGTGATCGGAAACAAAGAGGATGATCGCCTCTTGCCGGGTGGTTTCCAGAACCTCGAGGATCTCACCCACCTTGTCGTCCAGATAGGAGATATTGGCGAAATAGGCGCGGCGCGACTTGCGGATGTCGTCTTCGGTGATATCGAAATTGCGCCAGTCATTGGCATCGAAAATGCGTTTGGCGTGCGGGTCATGGTTGTCGTAGCCCAGATCACTAACCTCTGGCAGCAGGTGCTCGCAATTCTCGTAGAGGTCCCAGTATTTGCGCCGCGCCACATAGGGGTCATGCGGATGGGTGAAGCTGACGGTGACGCACCAGGGGCGGCCGTCCTTGCCGCGCGCCAGATCGTAAAGCTTGGCCTTGGCGTGATAGGCGACCTCGTCGTCATATTCCATCTGGTTGGTGATCTCGGCCACGCCCGCGCCGGTGACCGAGCCCATATTGTGATACCACCAGTCGATGCGCTCGCCCGGCTTGCGATAATCGGGCGTCCAGCCGAAATCCGCCGGGTAGATATCGGTGGTCAGCCGCTCCTCGAACCCGTGCAGCTGGTCGGGGCCGACGAAATGCATCTTGCCCGACAGGCAGGTGTAATAGCCCGCGCGGCGCAGGTGATGGGCATAGGTCGGGATATCGCTGCGGAACTCGGCGGCGTTGTCATAGACCCCGGTGCGCGACGGCAACTGGCCGGACATGAAACTGGCCCGCCCCGGCGCGCAGAGCGGGCTGGCGGTATAGGCATTGGCGAACCGGGTCGAGCGCGCCGCCAGCCGTTTCAGGTTGGGCGCATGCAGCCAGTCGGCGGGACCATCGGGAAAGAGGGTACCGTTCAGCTGATCCACCATCAGGATCAGGATATTGGGTTGGGTCATCTACCAGCCTCGATCAGGGTATCAAGAACACGCAAAGCATGGGCGCAGGCCAAATCGGGCTCTCCGGGTGCGCCCAGCGCCGCCTGGATGTAGAGCCCGTCGATCAGCGCCCGGATATCACTGGCCACCTCGCCCGGATTGCGCACTACCGGGCGCAGGGCATGAACCAGGTTGGAATACAGCCGCGCCTGATAGATGCGCCACAGGCGCAGCGCGTCAGCGTTGGTCTGCGACAACACGTAGAAGGTCATCCATGCCGCGATCACATCCGGGGTGAAACAGGAATGCGCGAAACAGGCCCGCACAATGGCTTGCGGCCGGTCGGCTGGCGTGCTGGCCTTCATCTCGGCCCGCGCTTCGTCGCCGAACTCGGTCAGGATATGACGCATGGCGGCCAGAAAGATCTGGTCCTTGCCACCGAAATAGTGATGCGCCAGCGCGCTCGACATGCCCGCCCGGCGGGCGATCTGGCTGACGGTGACATCCAGGCTTTTCTGCACGCCCAGTTCTGCTATCGTCGCCTTGACGATCGCATCGCGCCTGATCGGTTCCATTCCGATTTTCGGCATGCCCTCTCCCCAGCGCCATTGGTTTTGAAAACGCTAGGGAATATTTATTGACGCGTCAATCAATCATCGGCAGGTCGAACCAGAGGTGACAGGTCTAACCGGAAACCGGTCGCCGTGGGCCCGGTATCAACCTCGCGAAACAAGTTGGTGACAAGGTCGCGTTCCCGACAGTTTTCGGCGCCGACAATGTCAAAGACACCCTGCTTGACGCAAAAGGCGATGTCATGGTGGTCAAACGCCCACCCCTCGGCCAGCGCAGTCACGTAATAATAGCGATTGGTCAGATCACCCTCCAGCACAGTCTGGCATTGATCCGGTGCGAACACATACCAACCCTGGCTGATCCAGTCCCCGGGACCACGAAAGGCGAGCGCAACAGATTGCGTAACCGGCGTATCGTTGCAGATCTGGAACCCGGCCTGCACCACACCGGGCGCGAACACAAGACAGGTTATGGTCGCAGCGCCTCTCATGCGATTTCCCTTTGATGCGCGCCCGTTCAAACGGATCACAGCTTCGGTGCAATGCTGGGCGGGGTGATCGGGCGCCGCTTCAGCACCGCCTCGCGCCAGGTGATGAAACTGACCGAGGCGAGGATCAAAGTACCGCCCGCAACCACCCAGATATCGACCCCCTCGCCAAAGACCAGCGCGCCCAGCAAGGTGGCCCAGATCAGTTGCAGGAAGGTGACCGGCTGGGTCACCGCCACCGGTGCCGCCTTGAGCGCCAGTGTCATGAAGTAATGCCCGGCAGTGGCGAAACTGGCGATGGCGAACAGAACCCCCAGCTGTTGCCAGCTGGGGGTCTGCCAAACCGCCACCGCAAAGGGGATCATCGCCACCGTGACCCAGATCGACAGATGCGCCACCACCACGGCGGGGCTGAGATCCTCGACCGCCGCCTTGGCCAGCAGATAAGAGCCGCCCAGCGTCAGCGTGGTCCCGAGCATCGCCAGATGACCGGGCGAGATCTCGCGAAAGCCGGGGCGCAGGATGATCGCGGCGCCGATCAGCGCCACGAAGATGGCGGTGATCCGTCGCGCCGCCAGCGTCTCGCCCAGGAACAGGGCGGCGCCGAGGCTGACATAGACCGGGGTGAGATAGTTCATCGCGGTGACCTCGGCCAGCGGGATGCGGGTCATAGCAAAGAACCACAGCATCACCCCCACTGCATGGATGGCCCCGCGCAGGCCGAACATGGTCCAGTGGCGCCGGGTCAGCCGCGCCGCCAGCAGGCTGCGCAGCGCAGGCAGCACAAAGACGATGCCCAGCAGATAGCGCAGAAAGGCCGACTGGATCGGGTGCATGCCCTGCCCCATCGACTTGACCAGCGCGGTCATCACCACAAATGACAGGCCCGCCGCAAGCATCCAGAGGATGCCGGCCAGCGGGCGGGAGTCTGGGGTCTCGGGCAGAGGCATATCAGGGTTGAACACCCATTCCGGCGCCGGGGCAACCCTTCACATGCGAACGACCCGCGATTGCCCGGTCACATCAGCAGCAGCTTGGCCGCGATGGTCCACATGGTCAGGGCGATCACCGTGTCGAGCACCTGCCAGGCGCGGGGGCGGGCAAAGACCGGCGCGAGCAGGCGTGCCCCGTAGCCAAGCGAGAAGAAGAAGGTGAAGCTGGCCAGAACAGCGCCGAGCCCAAAGCCGAGCCTGTCGCCATATTGCGCCGAGATCGAGCCGATCAGCACAACAGTATCCAGATAGACATGCGGGTTGAGCCAGGTAAAGGCCAGCACCGTCAGCAGCACCGGACGCAGGGCGGCTCCGCCGCCGCTGCGGGCGTCGTCGCCGGTCATCAGCGCTTCGGTCTTGGTCAGCGCCGCAAACAGGCTGCGCGCGCCGTACCAGATTAGGAAGGCCGCCCCGCCATAGCGCATCAGCGGCTCGAACCAGGGCATGGCCGTGGCCAGCCCTCCGAACCCGGCCACGCCTGCGGTGATCAGCACCGCGTCCGACAGCGCACAGGTCAGGCAGACAGCAAAGACATGCTGACGCCGCAGCCCCTGCCGCAGGACAAAGGCGTTCTGCGCCCCGATGGCAAGGATCAGGCCGAAACCAAGGGCAAAGCCGGCGACAATGGCAGAGGACATGGGGCGGATTCCCGTAAGGTTGCCGGGTTTGACTAGAGAGCGGCGCAAGTTTAATCCAGTTAAAGATTGTTAGCCTGGATTAGGATTTCTAATGCAGTTCGACCCGCAACAGCTTGCCGCGCTGGCCGCCATCCTGCGGCTGGGCAGTTTCGAGGCCGCAGCCGGGGCGCTGTCGGTGACGCCATCGGCAGTGTCCCAGCGCATTCGCGCATTGGAGGAGAAAGTGGGGCTGGCACTGATCCAGCGCGGTCCACCCGCAACGGGCACAGCCGCCGGTCTGCGACTGGCGCGACATGCCGAGGATGTCGGTTTGCTGGAGGCGCAAGTCAGCCGCGACCTTGCGCTTGACCAAGGCTCCGGGCCGGTAAGGGTCAGGATCGCGGTCAATGCGGATAGCCTTGCCACCTGGTTTCTGGAGGCGATGTTTGGCGTCAAGGGCGTGTTGTTCGATCTGGTTATCGACGATCAGGACCATTCCGCCGAATGGCTGCGGCGCGGCGAGGTCAGCGCTGCGATCACAGCCCATGGCAGACCGATTCCGGGCTGCGACGCTCATCCGTTGGGGGCGCTGCGCTATATCGCGACTGCCAGCCCCCGATTCATGAAACAGTGGTTCGCGGGCGGGGTCACTCCCGAGGCGCTGTCTCTCGCGCCTTGCCTGACATTCAATGCCAAGGACCAATTGCAACAGCGCTGGATCGAGATGCAGACCGGGATGCAACTGGCGCCCCCTACGCATTTCCTTCCCTCCTCGCAGGGATTCGTCGATGCCGCGCTGGCGGCTATGGGATGGGGAATGAACCCGCGCGCGCTGGTCCGAAAGCATATCGCCCACGGCGACCTGGTACCGCTCATCCCTCACCGGCCGCTGGATGTTCCGCTGTCCTGGCAGGTGAGCCGGGTATTGACGCCTGCGCTTGCCCCATTGACCCGCGCGGTCCGACAGGCCGCAAGCCTGGGCTTGATCCCCGGTTGAGCGCACCGGATAAGGAAGTGCCGGACAAGGAGAAACCATGTTTGCCCGCACCCAACTCAACTATCGTGCCGTTCCACTTCCCGACCGGACCGAATTGACCGATGCCCAGATACTGGCGGCGGCAGAGGCGTTTCACGACACCATGCGTCGGCGCCACACGGTACGCAATTACTCGAACCGCCCCGTACCCCGCCCTGTGATCGAGACGTGCCTTCGAACGGCGGGCACCGCGCCTTCGGGCGCCAATCACCAGCCCTGGCATTTCGTGGCGGTGGCAAACCCGGCGCTGAAGGCGCGGATCCGGCAGGAGGCCGAAGAGGAAGAGCGGCGGTTCTATGCGGGCGGTGCGGGAGATGAGTGGATCAAGGCGCTGGAGCCGATCGGCACCAATGCGGTGAAAGAGCATCTGACGGACGCGCCCTGGCTGATCGTGGTCTTTGCCCAGCGCTGGGGCCAGTTCGACGACGGCACGCGGTACAAGAACTATTACGTGCCCGAGAGCGTGAATATCGCCACCGGCTTCTTGCTGGCGGCGCTGCATCACGCGGGGCTTTGCGAGCTGACCCATACGCCGAACCCGATGCGGTTTCTGAACAACGCGCTGGGGCGGCCCGCCTCGGAAAAACCCACGATGATCATCGCGGTGGGGCATCCGGCGGCGAACGCGACCGTGCCGGAGGTGGCCAAGATCAAGAAGCCGCTGAGTGAGATCGCCACCTTCGCCGAATAGCGCCGCCGTTTTCCGGCACGGAAAACGGGTCGGAAAATTTGCAATTTTCCGCGCCCGGCTCCCGATCCGGTCACATCGGCCAGAACAGCAGGATGGCCGGGATCGTGACGGCCACGATCAATATCTCAAGTGGCAGACCCATCCGCCAGTAATCGCCGAAATGATAGCCGCCCGGACCGAGGATCAGCGTGTTGTTCTTGTGCCCGATGGGGGTCAGGAATGCCGCCGAGGCCGCCACCGCCACCGCCATCAGGAACGGGTCGGGCGAGACGCCCAGCGCATTGGCCATCTGGATGCCTACGGGCGCGGCAACAATTGTCGTCGCGGTGTTGTTGAGCACATCCGACAGCGTCATCGTCACCACCATCAGCACCGTCAGGATGGCCCAGGCGGGCCAGCCCTGGGTCAATGTCACCAGCCCGCCCGCGATCAGCTGGGTGCCGCCCGAGGCCTCAAGCGCGGCGCCCAGCGGGATCATCGACCCCAGAAGCACCACCACCGGCCATTCGATATGATCGTATAGCTCGGCAATCGGCAGGATACCGGTCAGCACATAGGCCACCACCACCAGCCCAAGCGCCACCGGCAGGTAGAGAAGCCCGACCGAGGCCGCCAGCACCGCCGCGCCAAAGAGGCCGATGGCCAGCCATGTCTTGTCATTGGCCGTCACGCTCAGACCCCGCGTGGCCAGTGGCAGGCAGCCCAGCCACTCGGTCACATCCGGCCCCCGGTCGCGCGGGCAGAGCAGCAAAAGGATATCGCCCGGCTGCACCTCGGTCCGGCGAATGTGCTGGGTGATCCTTGTGCCCTGACGCGAGATGCCCATCAGCACGGTGTTCTGACGCCAGCTGAGGCCCAGCCCCTGCGCGGTGCGCCCGGCGATACGGGCGCCATCGGTCACCACCACCTCGATCACGTCCAGCCCCTCGCCCGCCGCCGTCAGTGCCTGCTGCCGCTCCTTGTCCGAAAAATCGAGGCTGAGCGCGGCGCGAAACTCGTCCAGCGCTTCGGGCGTAGCCTCGATCACCAGCGTATCGCCGGCGGCCAGGATGGTGTTGGCGGCGCGGCCATAGCGGCGCTTGCCGTCGCGGATCAGGCCCAGGATCGCCACGTCGGCCTTTTCCGCCTCGGCATCCAGTTCTGCCAGGCGTTTGCCGATATGGGGTGACTCTTCTGGCACCGTCAGTTCGGCGATATATTCGGCCAGCGCCTCGGCCGCCTCCGCGGCACCTCCGCCGCGCGTCGGGATCAGGCGCCAGCCGATCAGCGCCACAAAGATCAGACCCGCCAGCGCCGCCGCGCCGCCGACAGGGGCGAAATCGAACATGCGATACGGCTCGCCCAGCGCCTCGGCCCGGATCGAGGCGATGATGATGTTGGGCGGCGTCCCGATCAGCGTGACCATGCCGCCCAGGATGGTGGCAAAGGACAGCGGCATCAGCGTCAGCGCCGCCGCCCGCCCCGCCTTGCGCGCGGTCTGGATATCGACCGGCATCAAGAGCGCCAGCGCCGCCACGTTGTTCATGAAGGCCGAGAGCACCGCGCCAATCCCGCCCATCAGCGCGATATGCGCGCCAAGCCCACGCGAGGCATCGACCAGCGTACGGGTGATCAGGAACACCGCGCCGGATCGCACCAGCCCCGCGGAGACCACCAGCACCAGCGCCACCACGATTGTGGCGGGATGGCCAAAGCCAGAGAACGCGTCCTTGACCGGAACCAGCCCCAGTACCACCCCCAGCATCAGCGCCGAGAAGGCCACCAGATCGTAGCGGAACCGCCCCCAGAGCAGCAGGGCAAAGACGGCGGCGAAAAGGGCGAAAAGCAGGATCTGGTCAATCGTCATGGCGCCAGCATAGAGGGCGCCGCGCGGCCTGCAACCGGCTCCCTTGATCCCGCCCCTCCTCCTTGTCTATATGGGCGCCAACCAGCAACCAGCGACGAGGACATCATGGCCGGCCATTCCAAATGGGCAAACATTCAGCACCGCAAGGGACGGCAGGACGCAGCGCGGTCAAAGCTGTTCTCGAAGTTCTCCAAGGAGATCACGGTTGCGGCCAAGATGGGCGACCCGGACCCGGACAAGAACCCGCGCCTGCGCCTGGCGATCAAGGAAGCCAAGTCGCAGTCGATGCCCAAGGACAATATCGAGCGCGCCATCAAGAAGGCGATCGGCGGCGACGGCGATGCTTATGAGGAAATCCGCTATGAGGGCTATGGCCCCAATGGCGTGGCGGTGATTGTCGAGGCGATGACCGACAACCGCAACCGCACCGCGTCGAACGTGCGCTCGACCTTCACCAAGCACGGCGGCAACCTGGGCGAGACCGGATCGGTGGGCTTCATGTTCGAGCGCAAGGGCGAGGTCATCTATCCCGCCGAGGTCGGCGATGCCGACACGGTGATGATGGCCGCGATCGAGGCCGGCGCCGAGGACGTGGAAAGCTCGGACGAGGGACATATCATCTATTGCGCCGATACCGACCTGAACGACGTATCGACGGCGCTGGAAGCGGAGCTGGGCGAATCGGATTCGACCAAGCTGGTCTGGAAACCCTCGACCACGACCGAGCTGGACCTCGAAGCGATGCAAAAGCTGATGAAGCTGGTCGACGCACTGGAAGATGACGACGACGTTCAGCGAGTGACCACCAATTTCGAAGCCTCCGACGAGGTGATGGCGGCGCTTTGAACCCGCCCAAGGCAGGGGGCGCTGCCCCCGCCGCCCGTTCCGGGCGACTCCCCCGGAGTATTTCCGACCAGAAAGAAGCAGCAGGGCCTGCTCTCTTCATTTCGCCCTAAATACTCCGGAGCGCGAGGCAGAGCCTCGCTTGCCCCCCTGCTGGCCATGCGCGCTTGCCCGGCAGGGCACTGCGCGTTAGACGAAGCGCCATGAAACGCTTTCTGATCCTGCAACTGCGCCCTGAAACCGACGCGGCCGATGCCGAGTTCGCCTCGATCCTCGACAAATGCGGGATCGGGCCGGAGCGGGTGCACCGCATCCGGCTGGATTGCGAGGACCTGCCCGAGGGGCTGGATGTGACCGATTACGCGGGCGTCATCGTCGGCGGTGGACCCGGCTGTGTCAGCGACGACCCCGCCACCAAGCCCGCGACCGAAGCGCGGATCGAGGCGGCGATCCTGGGGCTGATGCCGCAGATCACCGGTGCCGATCATCCCTTCATGGGGTGTTGCTATGGGCTGGGCGTGCTGGCGGCGCATCTGGGCGGAGCGGTCAGCAAGGCGCGTTATGGCGAGCCGGTCGGTCCCTCGACCTGTACCCTGACCGAAAGCGGCGCGAGCGATCCGCTGACCGCTGGCCTGCCGCCTGTCTTTGACGCCTATGTCGGCCACAAGGAGGCGGTGCAGGCGCTGCCGCCGGGCTGTACCCATCTGGTCGCCTCGGCCCCTTGCCCCTATCAGATGATCCGCTGGGGCGAGAATGTCTATGCCACCCAGTTCCACCCGGAAGCGGATGCGCATGATTTCGAACAGCGCATCCGGATTTACAAGGATCACGGCTATTTCCCGCCCGAGGATGCCGCGCGACTGATCGACATGTGCCATGCCGCCGAGGTCACGGCGCCGGGCGAGATCCTGCGCCGTTTCGCCCAGCGCTACGGCTGACCCAACGGCGCCGTTGCCTGCTGGCCTGCTGCCGTCCTAGGCTGAGGCCAGGACAGGGGAGGATGGATATGGGCGCGAATACCGCCGATGCGATCATCGTGGGCAGCGGGCTGGCCGGGCTGGTTGCCGCCGCCGAACTGGGCGACCGGGGCAAGCGGGTGATCCTGCTCGATCAGGAACCCGAGAGCTTCCTGGGCGGTCAGGCCTTCTGGTCGCTGGGCGGGCTGTTCATGGTCGATACCCCCGAACAGCGCCGCATGGGCATCCGCGACAGCGCCGATCTGGCCCTGCGCGACTGGCTGGGCAGCGCCCAGTTCGACCGCCCGGAAGACGCCTGGCCGCGCAAATGGGCCGAGGCCTATGTGGAATTCGCCGCTGGCGAGATGCGACCCTGGCTGCATGCCATGGGCTTGCGCTGGTTTCCGGTGGTCGGTTGGGCCGAGCGGGGCGGCTCCTATGCCGACGGCCACGGCAACTCGGTGCCGCGCTTTCACATCACCTGGGGCACCGGTCCGGGCGTGCTGGAGCACTTTCTGCGCCGGGTGCAGGACCACGTGAAGGCGGGCCGGATCGAGTTGCGGTTTCGCCATCAGGTCAGCCATATCATCATGCAAAACGGTACCGCGACCGGGGTGTCGGGCGAGGTACTGGCCCCGGACACCGCCCAGCGCGGGCAAAAGACCAATCGCGACGAGATCGGTGAGTTCGAGGTCTATGCCCCCTCGATCCTGGTCACCTCGGGCGGGATCGGCGGCAACTTCGACCTGGTGCGCAAGGCCTGGCCGCGCGACCGGCTGGGCGAGCCTCCGCGCGACATGGTGGCGGGCGTGCCGTTCCATGTCGATGGCCGGATGATCGCGATTTCGGAACGCGCGGGCGGCCATGTCATCAACGGCGACCGTATGTGGCATTACACCGAAGGCGTGCGCAACTGGGATCCGATCTGGCCCGACCATGGCATCCGCATCCTGCCCGGCCCCTCGTCGATGTGGTTCGACGCGCGCGGAAACCGGCTGGCGCCGCCCTGCCTGCCGGGGTTCGACACCCTGACCACGCTGCGCGAGATCCTGAAGACCGGATACGACTACAGCTGGTTCGTGTTGACACAGAAGGTGATCAAGAAGGAGTTCGCGCTCTCGGGCTCGGAACAGAACCCCGATTTCACCTCGGCCAAATGGTCCGAGGTGATCCGCCAGCGCATCCTGTCGGGTAAGTCCGCCACCGCCCCGGTAGAGGCATTCAAACAGCATGGCGAGGATTTTGTTGTCGCCCACAGCCTGAGCGAGCTGGTGCGTGGCATGAACCAGCTGGGCGAGGTGCCGATCGACGAGACCCATCTGCGCGCCCAGATCGAGGCGCGCGATGCGCAGATGGATAACCCATTCACCAAGGATGCGCAGATCATGGCAATCCATGCCGCGCGCAATTATCGCGGCGACCGCCTGATCCGCACCGCCAAGCCGCACAAGTTTCTTGACCCCGTCAACGGCCCGCTGATCGCGGTGCGCCTGCATGTGCTGACCCGCAAGACGCTGGGCGGGCTGCATACCAATCTCGATGGCCAGATGCTGGGCGCCGATGGTCAGGTGGTGCCGGGCCTCTTTGCCGCCGGAGAGGTGGCGGGGTTCGGCGGCGGCGGCTATCACGGCTACAACGCGCTGGAGGGTACCTTCCTGGGCGGTTGCATCTTCTCGGGCCGCAATGCCGGACGCTCGCGGGCAATTGCCTGATGATCAGGCCCTGATCCGATCTTCGAAGCGCTCTGGCCCAGGCCATTCAGCCCGAGCAAAACGCTGATAGGCTTGGCGGGAATGGTGCCCCCACACGGGCTATTCAGCAAACCTAAATGACCCATAAAGCACTGCTTTTCAAGGGATAATCAGAACGGCCTGCCGCGCATGCGTCCCGAAACGTGCGCTATTTGTGTCCCACATCCTTCGAACGAGAGCAAGCCAGTCCCGCTATAAGATGGCCACTGCTTCTTCAGGCGTCTTTATCGAAGCGTCTGGGAAGCTCGTTAACTCTTGCAGTTTCTTGAAGCGCCCATCGCTCGTTACAAACAGCTCCCGACCGACGTTCTCGTGCGCCCAATACGCTTGCGCATCAAGGATTTGGTTTCTCCACCGTAAGAATGCCGAAGAAGCGATGTCAGATGCACCAACTCCCCGATCTCTCGCGTAGTCTGCCCACTCGTATGGTGATGCTGGGAACATAGCGAGGTAGATTTCCTCCTCGCGCGCATTTCCTTCGGGCCATGAAAAAAACGGTGGCACCAAAAGCCTACCCCCCACCGCATGATCGGCTTAAGGAGGTCAAGCCCCCCCGAAGCCAAGCCGTCTGCAGCGTTCGCTGAAGACAGCCAAATCATCAAGAAACCCACCTTCAAGCTGACGCTCTGAGGCGCATGAAGCAACCAATGCCAAGTCGGCTCGACCAGCGGTATGCTCTTGGAGCAGCCCTTTGACATTCGCCGCTTCAGCACGCCCCTCTTCAACCTCGATCAAGAAGTTGGTGTCGAGTGTGAACGAAGTCGTACTCGGCAAGCTCATTCTTCGCTAGCCAGTTCTGCCGCTCCCAGTTGTTGCATCGCCTCGAAAGCCAAATGCTCCCGCCGTTTCGCCCCAAAATACCAAGCCAACGAGTGCAGGCTTATGGTGAGGCAAATTACAAAAACCAAACCAGCACCTAGCAAGGTCGCTTCAGGTCGCTCGACCCAACCGACAAATAACAGACGCAACCATTGCTCCTGGCACCAGCAAACACAGAGCTAGAAACAGTCCGAACGAACCACCGAAAACACCAGTTATTTCGGTAAGAACAGCCCATTTACCGGCCCAATAGTCATGGCTCTCGTTGCCATCATCCAAGTCCGATGGAACCTCCTATCAACCGCATAGCATACCTCACTTTTCATTAGGTTCTGCCAGAGAATAACCGAAACGGATACAACTGTTAACGCGCGCCTATGGTTTGGTCTGTCCAAGCCGGGGGATGTCATGCGACCAATGGATCATGACCAGAATCAATATCGAGCAACTCAGGACATTTCTGGCGGTCGTGCGTCTGGGCGGGGTCCGCCGGGCGGCGTCAGGGCTCAACCTGACCCAGCCCGCCGTCACCGCGCGGATCAAGAACCTTGAGGATTCACTTGCCTGTGAACTGTTCGAACGGCGCTCGGGGGGGATGCGGCTGACCAAGCGCGGCGAGCTGCTTCTGGCCCATGCAGAGAAGTTCGAACATCTCACCGAACTGGTGGAACGCGATGTGGTCGACCCGCAAGGGATCGATGGCCGTTTGCGGTTGGGCGTGTCCGAAACCATCGCCCAGTGCTGGCTACCCGAACTGATTTCAAGGCTGCACGGGCTTTACCCTAGGCTGGATATCGAATTCAACGTGGATATCTCGCTGAACCTGCGGGCCGGGCTTCTCAATCGCGAGATCGATCTGGCCATCCTCCTCGGCCCTGTGTCCGAGTATTTCGTCAACAATATCGAACTTCCCGGCTTTGATCTGGCCTGGTATGCGGCGGCCAATACCGAACCCGGCCTGACCGAAGACAAGTACCTGTCCCGCCCCGTCCTGACCTATGCCCGCAATACCCGGCCCTATCGCGAACTCAAGGAGATGCTGTTCGAACGGGTTGGCCCGGATGTGTCGATGTTCCCCTCTTCTTCGCTATCCGCCTGTTTCCGGCTGGTCGAGGCCGATCTGGGCGTTGCCGTCCTGCCGCGCGCCCTGGGTCAGGAATTCGTCGACACCGGGCGCATCCGGGAATTCGATCCAGGCTGGGTGCCGTCGCCGCTGCGGTTTACCGCCTCGTATCTGGGCGAACCCAGAAGTCATCTGATTGAAACGGCGGCAAAACTGGCGCTGGAAGTTGCCACCGAATACCAGCGTGATAGAAATTCTTAATCGATATCGAGAAAAAGTTTCGATTTGAGTTTATAGAGCTAACCGGCGACCCTCGCTTCATCTCGAAGGAGGGGCCCGCGTGAGCGAAACATACCAGAAGCTGAAAAACAGCACATTGGACGAACAGCGCGCCGCGATCCGGTCCGGCGCTTACCGGTCCCACACGGCGGGGCTGGGCAAGGGCCACTTGCAAGCCAACCTGGCAATCATGCCTGAGGCCTATGCGCTTGACTTCATGCGGTTCTGTCAACGCAACCCCAAGCCCTGCCCGTTGACCGGAGTTTCCGACACCGGCAACCCGATGATGTTCACCCTGGGCCGCGACATCGACATTCGAACCGACGTTCCGGCCTATAACATCTACCGCGACGGAAAGCTTGCAGGCTCTGCCAACGACATATCCGACATCTGGCGGGACGATCTGGTGGTGTTTGCTCTGGGGTGTTCGTTCACCTTCGAACATGCGTTGATGCGGGCCGGGATACCTGTCTGGCATATCGACAACGACAAGACGGTGCCGATGTTTCGCTCGAATGTCGACACGGTGCCGGCAGGTCCCTTTTCCGGCAAGATGGTAGTGTCGATGCGCGCCATCCCCGAAAGCCGCGTCAGCGAAGCCATTGAGATTTCGCGCCGCTTTCCGCTGGCCCATGGCGCACCGGTCTATTGGGGCGACCCGGCTGGTCTCGGCATCGCCGACCTGTCCGCCCCGGACTGGGGCGACCCTTCGCCCATCGGCCCCGGCGAGGTGCCGGTATTCTGGGCCTGCGGCGTGACCCCGCAGGTCGCGATCGAGGCCGCCAGACTGCCGCTCTGCATTACCCACAAGCCGGGACACATGCTGATCACCGACGTGGCCGAGGACGCCGAAGCCCCGGTCCTTTCAGTCACCAATGACAAGACATAACGTCCAACGAGGAGAACGAAGATGAAGCGTATCACCACCATTCTGGCCGCCACGACGGCGCTGGCCGTGCCCGCCATGGCCGAGGATCTTTCCGTCGTCGGCAGCTGGTCCAGCCTGCCGCTGCACAAGCAATACGAAGCCCCGTTCTGGGGCGAGGCCCTGCCCGCCGCCTCGGGCGGCAAGATCAATGTCAATCTGACCACCCACAACCAGATGAATCTTGGCGTCGGCGACGTTTTCCGCCTGCTGGGTGACGGCGTCTATGACGTGGCGATGACGGTGGCCGACTATGCCGTTGCCGATGCGCCCGAGCTCGAAGGGCTGGATGTGCCATTGCTGGCGCTGACCGCGGACGAGGCCCGCGCCATGGTCGATGCGGCCCGGCCGATGGTGACCGACATTTTCCACGACCGGTTCAATTCGCATGTTCTGGCCATCGCCCCCTATCCGCCGCAAGTGGTGTTCTGCAATGCCGAGATCGCCGGGCTGGACGATCTGAAGGGGCTCAAGGTCCGTGCCTCGGGCCGGATGACCGCCAAGTTCCTCGAAGCGCTGGGCGCCGAGGGCGTCAATGTCAGCTTTGGCGAAGTACCCGGTGCATTGCAGAAGGGCACCGTGGACTGCGCCGTGACCGGCGCCGGCTCGGGCTATTCGGCGGGCTGGTGGGAGGTCTCGACCCATCTGCTGCCGATCCCGCTGGGTGGCTGGGACAGCGTCGTGACCGCGATGAACCTGGACAAGTGGAACAGCCTCGACGCCGACACCCAGGCGCTGATCGCGTCCAAGGTCGCGTCGGATTTCGAGGCCCCGGCCTGGGCCAGCGCGCAGGGTGCGCTGGTCAATGACATCGCCTGCCTGACCGGCAATGGCGACTGCCCCGCCGGCGACGCGCGCGGCATGAAACTGGTCGAGGTCTCGGATGCCGATTTCGCCCGCGCCCGCGAAGTGTTGGTGGGAGAGGTTCTGCCTGACTGGGCCGGGCGCGCCGGTGGCGACTGGGCCGAACGCTGGAACGCGTCGGTTGGCGCGACCGTCGGTGTGACCATCGGGAACTGATCGGCACCGCCAGGGAGGAGCAGATGGAAGAGATCGTGCTGGAGAAACTGCGCAGCTGGAATCGCCGTATAGCGATCTTGACCGGATGTGTCCTGATGGCCTGTGCCGGTGTCGTCCTTCTCGACGTCCTGCTCAGGCGCCTGGGCTCCTCCTTCGGCGGCACCGATGAAATCTCGGGCTATGTGATGGCCATTGCCACCTCTTGGGGAATGGCCTTCACGCTTCTCGAACTTGGTCACGTCCGCATCGACCTTCTGCGCGGGCGTACGGGACAGATCGGCCGGTCGCTGTTCGACCTGTTCGCGATGATCATGATGGCGGGCACCGTCACCCTGATCGCGGTCAAATGCTGGCCGGTGCTTGCCCGGTCCCTGGCCAATTCCTCGCGTGCGAACACGCCGCTGGAAACCCCGCTGGCACTGGTGCAGGTGCCATGGTTCGCCGGCTGGGTCTGGTTTGCCATCGTTGCCTGGGCGACGCTTGCGGCGGCTCTGCTGCTCGTGCTGAAAGGCAGGTTCGAAGCCTCGGAGGCAGCCATCGGCTGTTTCGGCGAGGAGGCGGCGTTGAAATGATCGGCTATGTGACAATCGGCCTGCTAGGCCTGCTCGCCCTGTCGATCCCGGTCGGCATCGTGCTCTTTCTTCTCGGTTTCGGGGTCGATGCGTTCTTTAGCCCGTTTCCCCTGATCCGCGGCTTGGGCAACCTGGTCTGGTCGACCTCGAACAACGCGACCCTGATCGCGATCCCCTTCTTCGTGCTGCTGGGCGAAATCCTGGTCCGGTCGGGGATCGCAACACGCACCTATGCCGCGCTCGACCGCTGGGTCAGCTGGCTGCCCGGCGGATTGGTGCACGCCAATGTCGCCACCGCCACGATGTTCTCGGCCACCTCCGGGTCGTCGGTTGCCACCGCCGCCACGGTCGCCACGGTCGCGATGCCCCAGGCCGAGAAACTGGGCTATGACCCCAAGCTCTTTTCGGGCGCAATTGCGGCCGGCGGCACGCTCGGGATCATGATCCCGCCCTCGATCAACCTGATCGTCTACGGGTTCCTGACCCAGACCTCGATACCGCGCCTGTTCCTGGCGGGCCTCGTTCCCGGTCTGGCGCTGGCGCTGGGTTTCATGGCGATCACCGTGATCATCTGCCTGATCCGCCCCTCGCTGGGCGGCACCCGCCGGGTGTTTCCGCTGGGGGATATGCTGCGGGCCCTGCTGCAACTGCTGCCCATCGTGCTGCTGTTCACCATCATCATCGGAACCATCTACAAGGGCTGGGCAACCCCGACAGAGGCCGCCGCGGTTGGCGTTGCCGGTGCGGTGACAATCGCCGCGTTCTTCGGAAACGTGTCCAGGGCGATCTTCGTCGAAGCCATCCTTGGCACCGTCAAGATAACCTCGATGATCATGCTGGTCGTCATTGGCGCCTCGTTCCTCAATTTCACACTGGCCTCGGCCGGGCTCGGGCGCGAGCTGGAGACCTTCCTCGACGGGCTGGGCCTGTCGCCCCTGGGCACGATCCTGGTGGTGGTGCTGATCTATATCGTGCTGGGCTTCTTCATCGAGACACTGTCGCTGATGGTGGTGACGATCCCGATCATCGTACCGCTCGTGGTGGCGCAAGGGTACGACCCGATCTGGTTCGGCATCCTGATGATCGTGCTGATCGAGATGGCGCTGATCACACCGCCGGTCGGCCTGAACCTCTATGTGGTTCAGGGGGCCCGGAAGTCGGGCAAAATGAGCGAGGTCATGCTGGGGACGATCCCCTACGTGATCGCCATGCTGATCATGGTGGCGCTGCTGATTGCCTTTCCCGCAATCGCGCTGTTCCTGCCATCTGTGCTTGGGGGGTAAAGCCTGATGCGGTTTGTTGCGGAAGGACGCGAGATCGAGGCAAGGATCGAGCATCTCGTCGTCGCCGGATGGACCGGACGCGACATCGGCGCGGTCCGGCATCATATCGAAGAGCTGGCGGCGCTCGGTGTCGCGCCGCCATCGCAGGTGCCTCTTTTCTACCGGGTGTCTCAGTCGCTGCTGGTGCAGGCCCCCAGGATCGAGGTACTGGGGCCCGACACCTCGGGCGAGGTCGAGCCGTTGCTGGTCAATCTCGATGGCACGCTCTGGCTCGGGCTTGGATCGGACCACACGGACCGCCAGCTTGAAACCGTCTCGGTGGCAGCCTCGAAACAGGCCTGCCCGAAGCCGGTCTCGCCGATGCTCTGGCGGTTCGACACGGTCGCGCCTCATCTGGATCGGCTGATCCTGAGTTGTGAAATCCGTGAAAACGGTGAGTGGACGCTCTATCAGGAGGGGACGCTGGCCATGATCCGCCCGCTTGGCGATCTGGTCGCGCAATCGGGGCTCGACACTGGCGGCGCCATGCTCTGCGGCACGCTTGGCGCCATTGGCGGGGTGCGACCCGCTTCGGACTATCGCATGCAACTGCGCGACCCGGTTCTCGAACGCAGCCTGTATCTGGAATACCGGGCCTCTGCCCTGCCAGTGGTGGCCTGATAACAGAGGTGGTTCGGTTTGTTTGAACAGGTTTCGGGCGTTCTGTAGGTGTTTTTCCGCCTGGGTTACGCCGCTGCCGCATCAGGTATTGGCTTGTTGAAGTAGGCCTGATCGGGGGTTCTCCC